>CAMWMM010000013.1 GCA_947175285.1 uncultured Lachnospiraceae bacterium | reverse complement strand
AATATGGGTAAGGCATTATTCCTATATGTCTATATCAAAAAATATATTAGTATTCAAAATGATAAGGATTATGCTATTAATGTTTCATATCCAAGTGAAAATACTTTATCAAAGAAAAGTGATTGTGGGATAAGTACAGTAAAGAAATATATTCAATCGCTTTGTGATATAGGAATGCTCTATATGAAAAATTATGGATCATATCTTAGGATGTTTAAAGGAAAAGAGATTGTTGTTAATTCTAATAATGTTTATGCTTTAGAAGAAAAATATCTTGATAGTCATGGAGAAGAAGCATTAAGAGATTATTTGAAATTTAATATGGGATATATTGATGGGTTTTATCCGTTTTGTGATAATTTGCCAAATAATAATAAAAAAAGAGAGTTCACTCCTGATGATGATTTGGGAGAATCTAATCCGATGGAGAAGGATTTTACTATAGAAGAAATACTTGATATGCCAGTAGAAAGTGATTTGGTATCAGAACCAGAGAAATCTACTGTATTAGAAGATGAAACAGTTGATATAAATACCATTTCTACAAATCCAGTAAAAACCATCACCATTAAAAAGAAAGAGCAAAATAGAGAAATACCTATAGAAATAAAGATTCAAGAATATGCAGATGATTTATATAAGCAATATGGATATGGTGCTGAATATGAAAAATCAATATTCGTAGCAGAACTATCAGAAAAGTTTCCTGGACTTGATGATTATGAGAAGTATTATAACAATGCAAAAAAATTACATGATTTGAGTGTTTGATAAAAAGTATGTAAAGGAGAACTATTATATATGGCATATGTAGATATAAAAGATTTAAAAGTTGATAAAGAATTTAAAGAATTATTACCTGTTTTAACACCAGAAGAATCAGAGAAACTTGAAAACAGTATCTTGCAATATGGGATGTTAGATCCTATAAAGATATGGCAGGAACCAAGTACAGGTGAATGGATAATCATAGATGGACATAACCGTTATAACATATTGAAAAAGCATGATATTGAATGGCACTATTGGCAGGATTATAAAATCATGGGCGAATTGGAGACAAGGGAAGATGTTAAGCAATGGATGCTTGAACAACAGCTTGGACGTAGGAACTTAACTGAAACAGAAAGATATGAGATAGTACAGAAGTTTAAAAGCGTATTTCAGAAAAAGGCAAAAGAAAATCAATCTTTAGGTGGTAAAGGTATACCAAATTTGGTAAAAGTTAATGTTCAAGAGGAAATGGCAAAGTCTATAGGTGTTTCAAAGGGTACATATAGTAAGTTGGATAAAATTATGCAATCTGACAATGAAGAAGTTAAGCAAAAACTACGAGAAAAGGAAATATCTATTGATAGAGCATATCAAGAAATAAAGAATCCTACGATTAAAGAAAAGGAATCAATTACGCCAGAACAGAAGATTATAGAGTTTGATAATCGTATGAATGAGATTGACAGGGAGATTTCTTCTTTGAGGACTGAGCGTGAAACACTGATGCGTAGACGTAGTATGATGTTTGAATCATTAGATATCCCATGTGAATTGAAATATGAGTTTGTAGAAAGTGATTCGCCAATAGATTCAAGAGATTGCAGGTTTTATATTGAGATAGATGGTCATAAACAAGTATTCGTTGAATGTAGCGTATCTTTTGAAACTCCATTTGCTACTTATACAAGTCAAGTTCCTGAAAAATATAAAAATGATTTTCTCATGCTTTATAAAAAGGCATATTTTGAAGAAAAAGAACATTATAATAGAGTTTTCAAAGAATGGTATGAAAAGCATGTGAAAAACAAGGAAACTAAATTAACAAATGATACTGGTAAGGATAAAGAATTTTATAAAAAATGTTTTCGTATATTGGCTAAGAATTTTCATCCTGATAATGAGGATGGGAATATGGAAGATATGCAATGTTTGAACCAATTGAAAGTTATGTGGGGCATTTGATTGGATTAAGAGAAGTGCATAATGGGATAGTGAGATGCTATCCCATAGTAACAATATTTTGAGTAAAGAAAGGATTTATTGAATGGTAGAATTTTATAATGAAATGTTGATCAGGAATGTTGATTGTGGTCTGCTTTATTTTCAGATTAAGGATGATAAGGCAATTGAAAAATATGAAAAGTTGAAGAAAGAAAAAGTTGAGATAGAAAGTAGTGATAATCCAGACGGAGAAGGGCTTAAAGAAGTACAAAATCAGATTGAAAAATTGGCAAAAGAAATTTTCTCCATGAAAAAACCTATTAAGTTTTCGGACAAGAACAACAGGTTTTATTATTCTGGAACAATAGCAGATTCTTTGATGGGAAGAAAGTTAAGACAAGTAGCAATAAAAAGAGAAGAATATGATAAGGTGATAAAAAACGTTGGTGACAGTGATTACACTGATTTGATCATAAACTTAAAATTTAAACAGGACATTATGATTCCAGATGATACACCAAAAAAAGGTTATGATCCTAAAACAGATTCTATCGTGGAAGTTGAAGGAAAGAAAACCAAGCGTCTGATTTCCAAAAAGAAATTGCGTCAGATGGCATACAAGGATGGAGTTACAATCAATGGTGTACGTTATGTGAATTATCAGCGAACAAGTTCAAAAGCAAGGGTAGGTAATGATTTATTTATCAGAGAAGATTATTTTGAGGAAATGGACGAATGGCAGAATTTAGGCATACCATTCAGAAAAATGGTGAGAAGCCAGGACAAAAACAATCCTAATCCATTTGAACAAGTTGATATTGTTTCAACCCGTAGTTATCAGAGTTTGATTGCTTCTTCCATTATTGGAGAATTAGATATTGATCCATATTCCATACTACTGATAGATGATGTGTCGGGACAAGCTACAATGGACTGTAATGTGGTTAAACCATTTCTATCAAGCAATGGTAAAGGTACAGAGTTAAAAGTTGTCAGAGAGCCTTATACACAAAAGACGGATTTATGGGATGGACAATCATTATTGGATTCTAGTGTATTCAAAAAAGGAAAGTATGCAACGAAAGAAAAAGACGGAACTATCAAAAAGGATAATTCTTATGAGAATTATGGATTTATCCTATTGAGAAACCATTTTTTCAAAACAGCCGTTTTTAACACAAATCTTCAGGAATATTATAAGAAACGCTTCAAAGGCGTGGAGAATCCGATAATCAAGGATACATTTGGCAATCCGTTTGAACCGAAAAAAGTCTTGATGGTGACTACCAGAAATTCAGTGAAGATTTTCAAATTTGCGGATATAATCTGCGAATATATGATTGATGATGATAAAAAGGCACATTTAAAAGAACTGGAAGAACCTTTAAAAGAAAAATATGAGGAATTGCGGATAGCAAAACAGGCGGTAACTACTGCAAAGCGGAAAATCACCATGCTACTGAATTATGATCCAGAAAAAGGCAAAGAGCCACCGACAAAGGAAGATTTTGAAATAGCACAAAACAATCTGAATGAAGCAGAGAGAAATTATAATGAAGTCTATGAGAATTTTGAGAGTGAATCAAAACAACTTTTAAAAGATATAAAGTTTGAACAGGAACGCTTAACATGGGATTGGTATAGGGAAAAGATTAAAGATCAAAGTTTCGGATGCTGCAAAACCGAACACAAGTCAAAGTATGGAGATAAGCAACAGCTATGGTATCAGGTGATAGGCAGTTTGAATTTTGACAAAGATGATTTATGGGAACTTGTGGAACCACAGATTGATGAAGTGAACCTAATGAAAAGTTATGTGGCATGGTTTAAACACTTTGTTGATATGAGAGCAACAGAAAAAGCAAAAGATTCTATGATGCTGTCGCTTCTTAATGTGAATGACGATATTAGTCGTACAAAATGGTATACGGATTATAGGCGGTTTAAAATCAAAGGTATTATTGACAAACTGATTGCTGGTAAGCTGCAGATTAGGGATTCTGATTTCTGTACATTGGTGGGGAATCCGTATGAAATGTTGAGAGCGTCTTGTGGTGATGAAATTGATACAAGTATCCTAAGTGACTTTGAGTGCTATTGTACCAGATACAAAGACGGTGAGGAATTATATGGTATGCGTTCACCACATATTTGTAGTGGAAACAATGCTTTGTTGAAGAATACATACCGTGAGGAATGGAAATGGTTTAACCTGTCAGATAACATACTGATTATCAACTTGTGGGGAAAAGGTGCTTTTCTGTCTTGTAAATGGAATGGGAGCGACCAGGATAGCGATAGTGCGTTTATTGGCAATAATCCTATTATCCTTGAAAAAGTTAAGGAAGTACAGGATTATCTGATTCCGATAAATGGTCTGTCTCCAAAGCCAAGAATGTATGAATTTACAGATGAAAACATGGCAAAAGTAGATGGCCAGCTCTGTAATGACTTTATAGGAAAAATCTGCAATCTTGCGAGAGATTTACAGAGTTTGTATTGGCACTTATACAACACTGGTACAAAAGAAAATAAGCAAAAATATCTATCCATGATGTATGATGATATATGTCTTTTGGAGGTTTTATCGAATATTGCTATTGACAGTGCCAAAAGGCGGTATGATTGTAATATAGAAGCTGAAATGAAAAAGATTAAGTCCAGACCATACCTAAAGACGGAAAATGCAATCATTCAGGGCGATACGATCGTATTCACTGAAACACGCTACAAAAAGAGCCTGTCAGAGAAGAAGATAAAGGAATATGAATTGCTTGTAGAAAAAAGGAACAACGCTACAACACAAGAAGAGTTAGACGAAATCAACAAAGCTATTGATGAAGTCCTGATGGTAAGCAAAGAGTATATGATACGTCCAGATTTTACAAAGAGTCTGAAATCACAGCCCAAAAAGAGGAAGCGTAACAAGTATGAGAATGAGAAACAGAAGGAATTGCACCGCCAGAAACAGATAGCGTATGCACAGGAACAAAAGACATTGAAAGAGAAGATTTATCGTAAGATGGAATCTCCAATGGATATTTTGAGCCAGATTATCAGTGAGAAGATTGTGAGAAGTCCGAGAACAACATATATTCCTTGCTTTGTTGATATTTTAAAACCTATTCCAAGTGGCGTGAAAGCTGATTATAATAGGATAAATGCTATAAAGGCATTATGCCTTGAAACCAATAATAAGATAAATTCTGCAAGAGGAAAGTACAAGGATGGAAAGTTATCTTATGATGAAATGTATGACGAAATAAACGCTATAGAGAAGGATGTTATCAACAACATAAAAGAGCGTGAAATTACTTCGTATGATATAAATGTATTGATTCGAAAAGTGTATGATATCCGACCTAAAAAGGATGCACATGGGAAAGTTATTAAAGATAAAAAAGGTAAATATATTTACGTGGATAAAAGGGATCAGGAATTGATAGATGCTAAAGTTGGAGGATTGCTTTTGAAATATGTGTACGCTGCACATAAAGATGAATTTCTCAAAGCGATCAAAGAAAATGGTAAAGGTACTGTATCTTATGTACGAAAATATGAACCAGATAAAAATGGTACAAGCAAAAAAGTTTCCAGTCTCAAAGATGTTGGGAAATTGTTTGAAAAAGATCATATGATTTTTACAGTTGATGGTGTGAAATATGAGATTTGCACCAGAAAAGTAAAGCGTGTTGTATAATGCGATAGTGTGCGTGGGAGTCGGTATTTTGCCGATTCCTTGCACAAAAAAATGCTTAAAGAAAAATCTCCAGACATCAAAAATATACCCTTAAAAAGTATAAGAAAATTAAGGGTTTTTGAGATTTGGATTTTATTCACTATTGCATGGTATGGTATATAATAACTTTTAATTATAACACAAAGAAATAATAATTTATATAGTAATTGTGCATAAAATTCATGGGTTTGCTTGTGATTGTTCTACAAAAAAGAAAGTGAGGATAATATGTCACAGGGAGTTTTGAGGGATAGATTGGTAAAATTCATCCATGTAGAAGGTGTGAATCAAAAGCACATATCAAAGCAGACTAAGATCAGTGAAGGTCTATTGTCACGATATAAAAACAGTAAATGTGATTTAGGCTTACTTGATCGAGAATCCTTAGATGCATATTTATCATCAAAGGGATATTAAATTTTGGTATCTATATGGAAGTGTATGTACACACATATGCGGAAATATTGATATAAATTGTTCTAAATGCTATTTCATAATAGTATAAGACATATGTGTTAATTCTTTTAATGATTAACCATATTATGTACTCCTTTTATTAGTTATTCAACATGTTTAGTTTCAGCCGTTGTATAATTTAACCATTGTGAGTATAGCAATACAATGTGATTTTAGGATCACTACGTTTTGCAATTTTTAAAATCTCTTAGCATATTCAGCTTTTTTGGAAAGTCTCTTTTCTCAAAAAATAAGCAGAATTTTGTTAAAATACTTTTTAAAGATAAAAACAGTTTTTTTGTCGGTTTTTTCTGTAACCTCCTTTAGTTTATTCAAAGAAAAATCGAATTTATTAAGATATTTATCACATTACAGTAATTATATATACTGTGCGTTTTAAAAATATTGATTGGGATTATTGGATATTTGATAAAAACAGGAAAGGAAGTAACAAAATGGACGAGAATACAATCGTAAATGATGAAAATTTAGACGCGATCAAAGATACAAAAACACCGTCAGGAGCAAAGGCAAAAACTGATTCTAAAGTAGATGGTAAAGACGATAAGCTGGTAACATTTACAGAGGATGAAGTTAATAAAAAGATCCAGAGTGCGGAAGATAAGTTGCATACAAAATATTCTAAGGAAATTAAGGATTTGCAAGATCAGATCAAGAAGCTATCGCCAGTTGAAAAGACACAGGCTGAAATTGATGTAGAAAATCGTCTTGCCGCTTTAGAAGCGTCCGAAAAGGCAGTTGCCGAAAGGGAGCGTAAGATTGCAGTACAGGAAAAGTTATCTGCAAATGGACTTGATAAGGCATTAGCGGATTATATTAAGGATGATGCGGATGTTGATAAATTAGCTACTCTTGTAGATGGTATTGTGAAATCAAGAATGAAAGCAAACGGATATGTTCCAAGTGACCATAGTTCTGATGATAAGGTTACACCAGAGGAATTTAAGAAGTGGAGTTATTCCAAGAAAGAAAAGTTTGCACAGGAACATCCAGAAAGTTATAAAAGACTGATGGTTAAGAAGTAAATATTGTTTATAAGATAGCCTGAACCTGAAATACGGATCAGGCTTTTATATTATGAAAAATAAAGAAAGAAGGTATATATTATGGCAAATACATTAGTTATTCCAGAATTATTTAGTGAAGCCGTAAATGCGAAGATGGAAGTATCTCTCCGTGTTGGCAGGCTTGCTACTGATATGACAGATTTGGCAGAAGATATTAGGACTTGTGGTGATACAATCCATTTTCCTACATTTGACAGAATTTCAGATGCGGCTACAGTCGTAAAGGGTACTCCCCTTGTGCCAGAAGAAGTAAACATGAGTGATTCCATTGCTAAAATCAAACAGGTTGGTAAATCTGTTAGGATTTATGATAAGGATTCCATTCAGGTTAAGGGTGCTATGAAAGACAGAATGGCAGAGCAGATGGGCGAAGTCATGGCAAAGGATGTAGACAAGAATCTTGTTGACGAAATGGATACAAGTGCAGTTTATAAAGTTCCTACAAGCATGGCAGAATCAATTACAAAACTTGAAATTGAAGCTGCATTTGATTGTTTCGGTGATGATGTGGATTCTGCAAATTTCGCCGGAATACTGATTAACCATAGACTTAGAAGTACGTTTGTCTCTATGGATGAATTTACTTCCATCTCTAAGACTTATGCGAAGGATGGTAATGGTGTAGTTGAAGATGGAGTTGTAGGTTACTGGTTAGGCGTGATCCCTGTCATTATCTGTGACAATAACACTTATGATACTACAGCTAAGGAGTGTAAGACATACCTTGTCCGTAAGAATGCATTAGGCGTTATTTGGCAGAAGGAAGTTACTATTGAAGAGGAAAGAGAAGGTAAGCTGCTTGCTACTGATCTTATCGCTAGTGACCTTTATGCCGTAAAACTTATGGATACAAAGGGTTGCGTAGTTCTCCGTAAGACAGTTGCCTAAAGTCTCAAGTGATTTTCTTATCACTTAGATTTTTCTCATATATGGGAGTGTGATGTGCATATTGCACTCCCTGTCTTTTAAAGCAATTTTTATTAAAGGATGGTGAAATATGTTATCAAGACGTGATCTGCAAGAATATAGACTGATACGGCATTTATCTTTGCGTGATGTTGCCAGGTATTGTGATGTGAGCCATGAACTTATAGGACAAGTGGAACGTGGGGAAGTTGGAGTAACCCAATACAATCATGATGAAATCGTCAAAGGAATCAATAGAGCATCACAAGCAATAGTGGATGGTACCTTTGAAACACTGAAAGAAGAAGAGTGTCAAAAGATTAAAGAAGAACGTAAAAAGTTAAAAGCAAAAAAGGAAGCCGATTCCAAAACTACAACGGTTAAAAGGACTACAAGGAAAACTGCAGCAAATACTAATTCAAGTGATCAACATAAACCAGGAGGTAATTAAAATAATATGAATGAATTTTTGATAGAACTTCAAGCTATCTTGGATCAAGAAAAATCCAAGGGTAATATCAGTAAATCTATAATCAGAATACAAAACAAGCTTGATAAGTTAAAAGTCCAAGTCGAGATTGATCCGAAAACGATTTTAAATTTAACCAAGAAAATCGAAAAGATTACCAACCAGAAGATTACATTTTCTAATATCAATGTTGATACTGGACAGGCAGTTAAAAACGCACAGAAGGCAGCACAGCAAATTGCTAATGCATCTGTTTCTGCTGCTGATACAGTTATTCAGAATGAAGAGAGAAAGCAGCAGGCATATAAACAGACCGCTGATATACAGAAACAGATTTTAGCAGGTGAGTCCCTTATCAAATCTGGCGCAAATGTAATGATGTTCGATAATACAAATGATGCTGCCCAAAAAGCGTCACAGTATTTCAGGGAATTATTACAAGATGAACAAGCTCTGATTTCCGTGTCAGAAAAATTCAATAAGGCAAATCAACTTTCCACTTTTACTGTTAATGTCAAGCGGGCAACTGGTGAGGTTGAGACATTAAAATATGCATTAGAGAATATCGGAAAAAATAGTGATCCATTCTATGTATTTAAAAATATTGGAGCTGTATTAAATGACTCAACGGCTATAAAGCAAGTACAGAAAATGGAGAAAGTCATTACAGACTATGAAACGAAATTGAATGACTTTAAGACACGATATTCTAAGACAAACATAGATTTCTCTGGTTTTGAAACTGTATTCAATAATTTCAGGAATGGTATTGGTACGGTAAATGATCTGAAAATTGCCTTTAATCAGCTTGAAAATAGTGCAAAGGCGAGTACACAAATGTTGAAATCTCAGTCATCATCACTCGATCCGATTACTCAGGCGCTAAATAACATGAGAGACCTCCAGAGCACATTGCAGACACTCCAGACAAATATGTCTGGACTTCAAAATAAGACGGCATTAGCAGGAATTTCAGTTGATGATTTGATATCAAGATACATGAAGTTGAAAGCTGAAATGGATGCAGCTGGTGGGAAGGTTCCGTTAGATGGAAGCTGGGCAAGAGAATATCAAAAACTGATGTCAGATGTAGTTTCGGCTACAAAACGTGTTACAGCGGAACAAAAGAAGGTAGAGAAAAGTACCAATTCATTCTTCGCATCGTTAAAGAAAAATTTTAGTTTCCTTAGTTATTGGACTAGTGCGAATTATATCTTTATGACTTCAATCCGCAAAATAAAAGAAATGGTCAGCAGTGTGCGTGAGCTTGAAAGTGCCTTGGTGAACATAAATTATACAATGGAGCTTTCAGGAAGGCAGTTAAAAGAAATAGGCAAGTCATCTCTTCAGATGGCAAAAGATATGAATACATCAGCAAGTAATGTGTTAAGTGCTGTGAAACTCTATGCTAACGCAAAGGAATCAGCTGAATCAATCTTGAAGAAATCACAGCCAGCAATCATGATTTCAAATGTGACAGAAATGACAGGCGAAAATGCGGCAAAAATGCTCCAGTCCATTATGAATCAGTTCGATATGACACAAGATGATCTGATGGAGATTGCTGATACAATTGAGATGGTATCACAAAATATGGCGTATGATTTTGCATCCGGCATAGATGAAATAGCATCTGGTATCGAACAATCAGGATCAGTGGCAAAGTCAGCAGGGCTAAGCTTACAGGAATATGTAAGTATGCTGGGACTTGTTATTGAAAAGACAGGACAATCAGGAAGCACCATTGGCAACGCCTATAAAACAATTCTGCAGAGGATTACCAAAGCTTCTGCTATGGAAGGAACACTTGAAGAGGATATCTCTGCTGCTGAAAAATCATTACGTGCAGTAGGTGTTGAAGTTAGAAATACAGCTGATGAATTTAGAGATCTAACAGATATTATGTCTGATCTTGGAAAAGTATGGGATTCACTTAGTTCAGTTGAACAAAGTAATATTTCATATAATGTAGCCGGAGTCCGTCAGACAAATATCCTTAAATCCTTGTTAGGATATTGGGAAGACTACGAGAGCCTTGTAGAAAAAGCGAATGACGCAAGCGGTACAACATTGAAGAATCAGGAAATATACGTTGAGTCATTACAAGGCAAGCTGGGCAAACTGTCCGCGATATGGAGTAATATTTCGAATGATACAATCAGTTCAAACTTTCTCAAAGGACTCGCTGATGCAGGTATTGGCATATCGTCAATAATTGAAAAAATAGGACTATTAAAGTCCGTAATCGCAAGTGTTGGCATTGCCGCATTTGTAAAGAACTTTAATCACTTAAAAGAAGTGGGGGCTTCAATTAGTGCTCTGAATGAAATCCAACGTGTTTTTAACAATACAGCTTTAGTTGGTGAACAATTAAATCTGTCATTAGCAGGTTCCCTGAGTACGTATTCTGTGGAAACTGTTAAGGCAGCCATTGCACAAGGCACTTTTACAGCAGAACAGATAAAAGCCATACTGACAGCAAAAGGGTTGACAGACGCAGAAATTCAAGAAGTGATTACAACAAACGCCCTCACAGCTTCCCAAACAGGAGCAACAGCTTCCACATTTGGGCTTGGTACAGCGTTCAAAGGTTTAGGGCTATCAATCAAGACAGCCACAAAGTCTATGATTGCATGGATGGCGACAAATCCTATCGGATGGATCACTGCAGTTGTTTCAGCTATCGGCGCATCTATTTATGGTGTGGTAAAACTGCATGATGCATTGACAGTATCACTTGAAGAACAGAAAGAAAAGCTACAAGAGACAAAAGAAGCTTATGAGAATGTAAAGAATGAACTACAAGAGGTTGAGACAGAATTACAGAACACTCAAAATAAGGTTGAGGAATTAGAAAACACCCCTAATCTGACATGGGTAGATCAGGAAGAATTAAACAGGCTTCGTGAAGTAACAAAAGAGCTAGAATTACAAAAGCAATTGAAACAGGATGCACAGCTAGAATCTGCCAAAGATTTGTATAAAGAGAATGAAAAGACATTTGACAAAGAGTTTAAAAGTTCCTATGGTAATACTTCTGTATCAGACTTAAAAGAACAATTATCTTCTGGTCAGATTGGTATTGGACAGCTTGATTATAAAAATATTACTGATATTGTAACCGCACTCCAATATATTAATGAAGAAAAAGCTAAGTTGACTGACGAAAGTGAGATTGCGGAATTTGAAGATTTCATTAATGACTTAACCGATTTGATCAAATCAGATGGACAGGAATATTTGTCTTCTCTTTCAGAATACAAGCAGAATATCCTTGAAATTGCAAGTATACGTGATCTGACGCAGGATGAACAGGATTTTTACGACTATCTTTCATCAATGCAGAAAGCCATTTATGAATACTATTCTCCGGCTGCATGGAATAACCTTGAATTTGACTCGATCTTTGATACAGAAGGCATTGAGAAGACCAAAGAAGAACTTGTATCCATGTATAAATCTGGAGAATTATCATCAGCAGAGATGCTTGAACAGTTCCCAAAACTCAATCAGGCTATCAAAGAAAGTGAAATCATTGCAGGTGAAAGTTCAGATGTTTACAAGGAGTTCTTTAATGAGATTGCAGCACTGGCAGAAGGACAGGCAGATGTTGTTAATGATGTCATGGAAGAAACAAAAGCTTCCCTTTCCATCACCGAAACAGTTGACCAGATCAATACTCAGCTCAAACCAGCATTCGACTCATTAAAATCTGCATACGAAGATATATTCTCACTCAACGAGGATACAGGAGAAAAACTATTCTCTTTAGATGACGTAGATATCAATACTTTTGAATCGATCAGGGCACAATTAGAAAAGCTGGGTGAAATTGACGGAATAACCATAGACTATTCGCCATTTGAAAGATTTGTGTCTGTATTAAGCGATACATCTTCCACTGCTGAGGAAGTACAGCAGCAGTTTGACAACCTTGCAACGAGCATCATTTACACCACTGACTGTACAAACATGTCTGCTGAAACATATGATTTACTTGTGAAATCACTGACTGAAATGGGTGTAACAAATGCAGATGAGGTCTTGACTAATCTAAAAGACATTCAGGAAGAACTTGTTTCCCTTGGTTATGATGTTGCCAATATCACAGCTGAGGAAGCCGCTGAACTGATCAGGCTGGGGGCTGTATCTGCTGAAACGACAGAATACCTAAAGATGTATCTGATACAAAAACAGCTTGCACAGAATCCTCTCAATACAATGGCAGATATTACAGCCTTAGAAGGATTGTGTAATGCATTGGGCGTGACAGGTGAACTGTACCGTTATGTGATTGACCTCAAACGTGCCTTTGATGCAAAAGAGATGGGTGCTGTATCAGATGGTTTGGATTCATCGATTGAACATATAAAAGGAAAGATTCAGGAACTTGCAAATGGACAGGCTGATTTCCAATTCAATTTCAGTGCGCCAGGTACATCAAAAAAATCAGGTTCCAGCTCCTCATCTAAGTCAGAAAAAGACACCACAAAAGAATTTGACTGGATTGAACAGGCAATTGAAAATGTAGAGAAAGAAGTCAAGAAACTTGATGATGTTGTAAATTCAGCCTACTCCACATTTTCACAAAAGAATGAGGCACTTGCACAGGAGATCGGAAAAGTCAGTAAAGAGATTGACCTACAGCAGCAGGCATATGATGAATATATGCGTAAGGCTGATTCGATTGGACTGTCAGACCATTACAAAGAACTTGTACAAAGCGGAGCTATCAACATTGAGGATATCGCTGACGAAAATCTCCAGAAACAGATTGATGCATATCAGAAATGGTATGATAAGGCACAAAACGCTGCTGATGCCATAAAAGAACTGAAAACTGATATGAAAGATCTGTATGTCAGTGCCTATGAATTACAGACTGATAATCTCAAAGAAAGGCTTGACAGTGATTCCATCACCCAGAAGCAATACCTAGATGGTCTGAAAGCCGCATATGAACAGTTCTATGCAAACTTAGAGGATTTTGCACAGCAGTATCATGAAGCTGTACTGGAATATCTTGACGAAGAAAAATCATATCTGAATGATGTCGCAGGTGCTGCAGCTTCCCTGCTTGATAGAGAAATCGACAACGTTCGTGACGATGCAGATGAACAGGAGAACAGACTCAAAAGACAGATTGATTTACTTGAAGATCGAAAGAAGCCCTTAGAAGATGAATTGAAAGCCTTGGAGGATAAGGCAAAGAAAGAAAATCTGATCTACAATCTCCAGAAGGCTCAATATGATTTAGCAAGGGCTGAATATCAAAGACCAAAGCTGGTATACAGTGAAGAAAAAGGACTCCACTATACTAATGATCCACAAGCTGTAAGGGATGCTAAAAAAGATGTAGACGATGCCAAACTTGAAATCCAGAAACAATCAATTCAGGATCAGATTGATGCTCTTGATGATGAAATAGACAGATATAATGTCCTCATAGACCAAATCAACAAGGCAGCTGATGACCAGATTGATGCGCTTGAAAAGATAAAGAACAAATGGCAGGAAGTTATCGACCAGCAGGAATATGCAAAGAATATATCATTACTCACTGGTGAATTTGGTACAGACGCAATCACAAAGATTCTGACAGGCAATGACGATGACCTGCTTGCACAGTGGAAAGACAACTATATAAACACCCTTGCCGGTATTGATATGGAAAGCCAGGGCTACATCGGCAACATGACAGAACAGATTGCATCATTGTATGGTGTGGACTTGTCCCCATTACAAAGCCAGTTTATGGGGGTTAGTGATTCTGTAAACGGTATGACAGATGCTTTAGCACAGGCTGCTAATGCTGTAGGTATTGGTAATGTGACTAATGCCACACCTAATCCGGCTGCACCAGAAAGTACCAATGCCCCATCTACAAATACAGAACCTTCATTGGAAAGTGCCATTGTAAACGAGACTGAAACTGCCATGAATGCATTTGACCAGCATACGGATAAACTCACCAATGAAGTGATACCGGCCATTCAGGCAGCGGCACAGGAAATGAATGCGTTCAATGAATCCGCTGATATGGATATCGAAAAGACTATTACTATCCATTACGAGACAACGGGGGAGAAACCGTTTGGTGGTGGTGATAATATTGCCGTGGGAAAATCTCATAATGTTGGGAAAGCCCATGTTGAGGGTACAGTAGGTAAAGCTTTTGCAGAAGGAACAGGTAAATATAAAGGACTTCCAAAACCAGAAAAGAATGCATTAGTATCTGAATATGGTCAAACAGAAATGACTGTATTGCCTGATGGAAAGACCATTATTACAGATGAACCTACAATGATGGATCTGCCTAAAGATACTGTTATCTTTAATGAAGAGCAGACTAAGCAGATCATGAACAATAAGCCCCGTGCCGAAGGAAAAACGTATGCTAATGGTACAGTCGAGTATCCAGATGGTACGATTATTACGCCAGATGGTCATACATTACGTCCTTTACAGCCAGGCGATCAGGGCTGGGATTTATTGCAGAAGTGCCAGCCTCTTGTAGACAAAATATTGAGTGGACAAATGGATATCGTTAGTAATGCTGTATTTGAGCACCAGAAACAGATGGAGCAGATCGTGAAAGAGATAACGAATAATACTGCTATTAATAATATTTCCAACACTAAGAATGTTCAGCCGGTGGTTAATAATAATGACATTCATGTCACACTGCCAAATGTGACGAATTCAACTTCGGCTGATGCATTACTGAGGGATTTACAGTCTATAAGATTAAAGAGTTATCAATTCTTTAATCCCTAATGAAAGTGAATCAAATAAATGCAATAACCTCTGAATGTCAGTCATAAAGGCTGCATTCAGAGCTGTAAAAAGAAAAAGGAGAAGATATATAATGAGACAATTAACAAAGGAACAGTTAACAGAAACGGTATATGCCAACTATAAAAAAATATTTGAGTCGAATATAAACGAAATGAAAGAGCGTTTATTGGATTCCATTAAAGGGTCGGGGGATAATTGTGCTGAATTGATGGTAAAACTTGTTGTAGCATATGGGACTGAGATAATAAATGAGTGTAACCAGGTCATTTCAGAGACATTATACGATATCTTGTATACAGAGTAATCAGTCATAATATTAAGGAGAATGATAACAGAATGAATGTATCAGACGAAATTTTAAAAGCAATCAAATATGCAATTGAAAGCCAGAAAATAAAATGTGACAGAACATATAAAACAATAATTAAGGAAGTCACTGATAAAGGATATGTGATTCTTGACAGGACAGGCAGTGAGAGAACAGTCAAATGCTGTATACCGGGGCTGGAATTGAAAGCCAGACAGTTTGTGTGGGTAAAGGAACCTATGGGTGAAATTAAAAATCTTCATATAGTAGGAGTGATTAATAAGTAGATATATGTAGAGTATAAATAGTCTGGTAATTTGTAAAATAAGAAGGTAATATTATAATGCCCAAAGCAAAGCAAAAATCAAGTAATAATGGAGTGTGGGGTAAATCTGTTAGTAAGGAGAAGTCGATTTACGCCACGCTAAAAGAAATAACGGGTACAGACACAAAAGCTTATTATATTATGTATCTTTATTGTCCTGAATATTTGAAAGAAGCAGATAAAATCCCCGTTAAAGATTTTGAGGATTTGAAAAGTAGATATGAATGCTTTTCAGATTCAATTACAGAGAGTGTTTGTAAAAGATATATTATGGAGCAAGGATGTCAGACTGCTATTAAATGGTTAATGAAGCGTTTGCATCAAGCCAAAGAAATAGAACTGTATAATAAATATTATAAAGACGCTTTAGATGGTAATGTACAGGCATTTAAAGCATGGCAAGAGTTTTCAAAAGATTTCTTTAAAGAAGATAAAGAAAATGAATTGACAAAATTATTAAATAAGATTCCAGATGGTGAACTAGAAAATGACGAGGAAGATTACAGCTATACCTATGAAGAATAAATTTGCTATATGAGTTGTTATATACCAACATGACTATTATAGTTTTATTTAAATTATATGCCACACAATAGGAATATTCCTAATCGTGTGGCTTTTTATTTGTAAAAAAGGTGGTGAAAAATGACTAAGGAAGAAAAGATTAGACGTATTGTAAATGATCCTCTTTTATGGATTAAATATTTTTGTGTCATTGTTGATAAGGAAGGTCGCAAAGTTCCATTTGAACCTACTTACCATCAGAAATTATTATCAAAGAATTTTGGAAAATATAATCTTGTAGCTAAATCAAGACAGTTGGGAGTAACCTCTTTTGCATTGGCATATTCGCTATATTTGACGCATACGGAACCAGATACAGTATGTATGATTATGAGTTATTCGTTAGATACAGTAGATATTGTTTTTAAGAAATTGAAAGCTATGTATGATGACCTGAGTACGGCAGTAAAGATTAAGGATGTTGCTAATAACAGGAAGGAACTCATACTTGAAAATAGAAGCAGAATCATTTGTTGTGTATGTGGCTCGAAGGATGCCGCCAGAGGAAGTACATTAAGATATGTTCATTTAACAGAAGTGGCATTTATGGATGATGAAAAATTAAAAAATCAGTTGGTTGCTATTGAAGCTGCATTGCGTCCAGATGGTCAGATGGTTCTTGAATCGACAAGTAAAGGCATGAATCGTTGGTTTGAAATGTGGATGCAAGCAGTTAATCATGAATCACAGTATAAGCCATTCTTTTTTTCATGGGTAGACGATAAGTATTTGTTTGCAAAAGATTATAAAGAAAATTCAGAGATTTATAAAAATCGGAATGGACGTTATCTTACAGTTGATGATCTGGATGAGGAGGAATTGGCATTGTTTTATAAAATGAAAGGTGACAAAAACCCTCTTGCCCTGATGAAATTGATGTGGCGAAGAATGAAAATAGCAAATATAGGACTAGAAAAATTCCGTCAGGAATATCCCTCTAATGCAATGGAGAGTTTTATTGTATCTGGTAATAATATCTTTGATTTACAACTTATACAATCACGTCTGAACTATGTTGATGATACTCCCAAACTTGAACTGCCTAATAAGTTGCTCCCTATCTTTAGGAAGTGGAAGAATAGTATCACGATATGGAAATATCCCCAAGTAGGCAAAAAATATTATGGTGGAGTTGATACTGGAGAAGGAATTGGAAATGACAACAGTGTTATTTCTATTGTAGATACAGATGGATTTCAGTGTTTTGAGTTTGCGAATAATAAAATTAAACCATATGAGTTTGCAGAACTTGTCAGGGAAGTGGGAAAATATTACAACACCTGTTTGCTTGTGGTGGAAAAGTTATCCGCTGGTCATACGGTTGTTGACAAGTTATATGATTCCAATAATAGATACATAAATTTGTATAAGTATAAATCGTATGATGCTAAAGGGAAAATGAGAAAGAAACCTGGATTTGAAACAAGTCTCAAAAGTAGACCTATCATAATAAATAGGTTCGTTGAATTATTTGAGAAAGGCGAAGTATGTGTAAATTCAAAAGGGCTGCTTAATGAGATGAAATCCTTCCAAGTTGACGATAATGGTAAGGCTCAGGCGGTAGCAGGTGCAAAGGACGATAGAGTTTTAGCGTTCTGTATGGCGTTGGAAGGAATTGCAAGCGGATTATATTACATATAGACCCCTGAAAATCGCATACAGAGTCATTTCGGAAAGGAAAAATAACATGGAATACGCAGAATATAAAGAGATTCTGGATAAAGCTATGGTTGATTATGTCAATAACGGTGGGAGCGTGTTTTATATGGGAAGTGTTGCAAAGGAATATATCTTTGATTATGATAATAAAAACATGACATATGAAGCACGTAGACGCTTAGAAGATAAGGCAAACAAAGCGATTACAGAGAAGAAAAATTTACCTGAAGGAATCCGATTAAAACAGTGTATATGGCATGGAAAGGATAGGTAATGAGTGAAACAAAACGTAACCCCATAACAAGAGTTGGGGATTATATAAAAGGATTTTTCAAAAATTCGGCTGTTAGAAGAGCAGCGGAAGGAGGAAGAATGTTAAACGGTTATTGGTTTGAATCAGAGATCAAGAAAAATAAATATATTGATAGAATTGCTCGTATCAATACGATTGATGAATACTTGCGGAGGGAGCATAAGGTATTGTCTCGCCCAAATTTTGAATTTAAGGAAAAGACATTTGAAACAGCTAAAATCATATTACAGACTTTGAAGAGTATTATAAAATTCCATGTATCTTACATTTGCGGAAACCCTGTTTCGCTCACAGGCGACAAGGAATTTGTTTCATATCTAAATAAGATATACAAGAAAGGTAGTTACACTAAGGTAGATTTGGCGGTTACTAAAGATTTGATTACATATGGCGACGCCTTCGAGTACATTTATCTGGATGAAAATGACAATATCCAGTCTAAGGTTATCAGGAATAAAGATTCTTACCCCATATATGATAGCAATGGAGTGTACACAAATTTTGTGGAATATTGGAAGGATGAAGAAACAAGAGAAGATCATTATGTGGTGTATTATCCTGATATAGTAGAGATTTATGCAGATGGTAAACTTGTAGATACAAAAATAAACTTGACTGGACTTCCAATTTGGTATAGTAGCATGGACAAAGCAAAGTATGACAAATTTGGTGATCCTGTAATCCTGGATTTGATACCCCTTATGGATGCTATTGAAAATCTGCTTTCCAAGTTGGATGATGCAGTAACTACACTGTCATTAAATCCGTTAGGTGTTGTGAGTGGACAGCGTATAGATTCTTCTATTCCTAATAACATTGCAGGAACTGTGCTTAACCTGGATGATGGTTGTGAATTTAAGTATGCTAATGCGCAAATGGACAGAAATTCTATTAAGTTGGAGCTGGATTATATTATTCAACAATTCTATGCGTGCGCTTGCGTGCCATCGTCTATTTTAGGACAGTCCAACGTAACCAATGTTTCAGAGACAAGTATCACAATGCTGTATCAACAGACGGATAACATTGCAAGACAGTATATTGCTAGTTTGATGGAAGGATTTCTTATTAGGTTAGATTATATGCGGAAACTTTTGGAATTGAAAAATATCCTCATATCTGATGAAGTATTTGATAGTGTGAATGTTTCCTTTAATGTAAACCGTCCAGTAGATAATAAAGCAGATATGGAAAATATGAAAATGCAGTATGAATGTGGTGCATTAAGTAGGCAGACGATTATAGATAAATCCCCTTATGTGACAAATACTGTACTCGAATTAGAACGTATTGAAGCGGAGAGGATTAAGGAGAAACAAGATGCCGCTGCTAAAGTACCTAAAGATGGAAATGTAACCCCTGATAATGGTGTAGAGAACGAAGAAAATAAAATGATTGATGATAGAGTAGATTAACCTCAACCCCATATTTCTGCTTGACAAAAAGAAAAGTTCGTTCTATAATAAGTAGAACACAAAATAATTTGTATTTAATGTCCCATAATAATTGAGAAAGAAGGTTAAAAAGATATGGTGAATTTAGACTGTGAAAAAATTTATACTCTTTATGAACTTGAACAACAAAAACCATCAGGCTATCGTTTGTTAGAAAAAAATCATAGATATAAGAAACATCCTATATATGATAGGTATAAAATTGTTGACATTATTGAAGATATTGGACTTTATACTCAGGTGTCTCGTTCATACCAAAACGTTGAAATAATTGACGGGATTATTATAATAGAGATGGTACGTCCTGAATCATAAAAAAGATTGTTTCAAAACTATAGTTAAAAGGGATTGTTGCATTAACGGTTGACAAATCAAGTATGCAACAGTTCCTTTATTTTGCATTCAGATACAAACGCATTATTTTATAGAAAGTCCTTTTGGTATTGCCAGAACTTTTTTATATCTATAGAGCAGTGCGTTTATATGTGAGTATAAAAGTCCTTATGTAATGTTATTTGAATATAAAGATTGTATATGATATAATTAATTTCATATCCTAGATATTTCAGATTACAAGAGATAAGGGGGATGAGTTGGATGAGTAAAGGTAAGAAAGGTAAAAAAAATAAAAAAGATAATAGAAATAGAAAAAATAATTCAAATAATAGAAATGAATTTACTCAACATCCAGATAGTAGGGATAAAGAAAACGTGCCAGCTGATAAAAAGAAATCGGAAGAGAACCTACATGAAAGGAAATCTAAAAAGAATCCCCAAAAGAAATCTAAAAAGAAATCTTGTTTTGGACGGATAATTGAGGGAATTATGATTGCATTAATAGCAGGGATAATTGCAACGGTAATAGGAACGGTAATAATGAGTATTATAGATCGCTATTTTCTATCGCCGAGACATATTGATATATCCACATCACAAGACGGATTGGTTGGACATGTTAATATTGATCAACATGATGAAGAATGTAAAATATATTTTATGGATTCGAATCGTAGCTTGATAATAAATTTAGATAACAATAGTGATATGTTTATGCATATAACTGATATTTGTGTAAATGTTAAAAAATGTACAGATATTATGGAAGAAGATATTATAATTGAAGTAGGAGAATGGAGCGGCGATATAAACAGATACATTTATCTTAAAACAAAAATTGAACACCATACTGGAAAAATGGAAGTTGAAATAGACCAAGAACATAATTCAGAGGATGATACTGTTCCTGATAGTTATATTACAATCCCTAGTAATACTGGTGAAAGATTTATTTTATCAATGGATTTTGAGAAGCAAGGATATTATAATATAGAGGTGGAATTTAATTATATTTATGATGGAAAAAAGCGAACAATTAAAACGGAACCTCTTAATTATATTTTTTTAGAGAAAGATATGAAGGATAGGTAGTTTACTGGATTTTTAGAATTTTACCCCATATTCGTAAAAGTTAAAATGTACAATTTACGAACAAAAATTATTGTGTAGTGGTTGCTTCTAAGGTGGCGATTTACTCCCTTTAACCCCTTATTTTTATGGTGATTTAATGGGTATTAGTGATTGAAAATTAACCCCATATTTTTTGTGTGAAGAAAATAGGAATTATATTGTGAGAATTATAGTATTCACTTTTTGTATATATAAACCAGAATAATGCTCAAAAAGCATACCAAAAACAACCCCCTGATTTTAGATGAAAACCGACTGGAATAGTAGGAATTGAAATTTGCACGGACTCTATAGAAATTAACCCTTTATTTGATATTTAAAAGAGGTGTGGCGGTTTCGCCACGTCAGATCATTCAACCACACGTTATAAGAATATAAATATACAAAAAGACACTCAAATTTTATGAGTGTCTTTGATTTACTTGTATCATATAGATCATAATTCTTTCAGTTCCTTTTTATACTTGTAATAAGTATTGCGTGATAGTCCAGTAAGTTTCATACAGTCTACATCATTAAGAGTACCGCCGAAATCAATAGAATGTTTCTGTATTTCAGCTTTCTTTTCTATGCTCTTTTTGGTGGTCAATTTCTTGCCAGTTACACCGCCAATTTGTTTACCGTTCAATCGTGCTGTTTCAATGCCTTCAGATGTTCGTTTGTGCAGATCGTCAACTTCTTTTTGAGCTTGACCAAAAGCAAGTTCAATCTGTTTCTTTGCTAAATCCATTTGAAACTTGTTTAAAGCGTCTATGATGGTATTCATTAAAGTATCGGTTGCATTATCGCCAGTATTGATTGATATGTCTATCTGTTTTGCCAGTGCTTCACGATATACGGATGTATTTATATGATTTTCTTTCAGGAATACCAATTCAACGCCTTTATTAAAAAGTTGTTCGTAAAGTTGACAACCTTCATCAGCGTTTCTACTCATACGGCTAACAGAATCATATACAATAGTATCGCCTTTTTTGGCTTGCTTTAATAGAGCGTCAAGTGCCTTTCTGCCTTGTATCTTTGTACCTGTGAATGCTTCTTTGTAAATAGTTGCATCTGGATAAGCTGCAAGAATATTTCTGATCTGTCTATCAATGTTTTGGGTTTTTCTGCTTATACGACAATATCCATACACTTTACACATTGTTTTGCACCTCCATTAATATTAAAATTAACCTTCGTTCGTTTTCATACTTTCATTTTATACTGAATGGGGTAGTATGTCAATAAGTTTTAATACTAATTTGAGATACATTCATTTTGATACTGATATAGTGATATTGTGCTTTGTGTAATAAAAGGGGGTGGCAAAACCGCCACAGGCGATATTTTTCTTTTTAGATTGGTAAAATGCCGTGTCATGTATTCATCATAATTCAGATCAAAAGAAAAAGCCTTGCACCGTGTAGGGGGTGTAGGCTTGTTTTGGTGTGGCTCTATTATAGTATGTGGTTCTATTCGTGATCCGTTTCTGTACCATCTGGTATATACTCTAATATATCGCCAGGTTGACAGTCTAACAATGTGCATACTTTGTTTAATGCTTCTTGTGTCAATAACTTATGATCTCTCATTTGTTGTAATTGTGATTCAGTGAAAACCTTTTCTTTTCTTATCTTATAAGTGCTATAGCCGACCTGCTTTAGTGCTTGTATTATGTCTATCTTGTATTTTATCAAAAAATCACCGTCCTTTCATATATATGATACCATGAATATACATTAAAATTAAATGTACATTATGCACTAAAATTTAATGTATATTTTGTGCAATACGTCAATAGACATACTCTAAAATTTAATGTATACTTAGACCATAAGATAAAGCAAGGGCACACAAGCCTAGCAAACTTTATCCCTTGCCTATCTTAAATAACTGAATAGGGGGTGAATACAATGTACACCGATTATGGGTACATAGGCGCGGACGGTATCGAGTATGCAACCGAACAAGAAGCACTTGAAGCCGAAAGAGCCGAGTAACACCAACACGGGGCAGAGCATAACGCTTGTAAGTCCCCGTTGTAAAACCTATTCGCAAATTGCACTTTGACAACTAAATATTATTCAATGTCGGCTGTGCAATTTCATTATAGCATAAGCCGACCAAAAAAGAAAGGACGGTTTTTATTATGATGAGAACAAAACAGTTAAAAAACATTGGTACAGTAATTGCAAACGAGATCATGTTGACAGATACTTCTTTAGGGCTGTATATTCCGATTGAAACAGAATCGGACATAATAAAGTCAGAGCGTAAAAAGTTTGAATCGTGGATGACTAGAGACATACAAAAACAGTGTCCTGGAGTGAATCTTGATGAATGTACGCTGCATACAGAAACAGATTTGCACATTAACACAGGATTCTGCAATGAGCAGGGAAAATATGAGCTAACATTTTTTGTCGGTTTTGTGTCGTGGTTTACAGACAAAGAGGGTAACGAGATTTACGATGATATGTCAGATGGTTTTGAAATTGAGTTATCAGACGAGGATAGATCATACATAAAAAAGCTTGTAGCAATTAAGATTGTTGATGTATTGATGTAATTGTAAAGTTGTACATGAATCATGATGAAAATAAGGAGGACACGGAACAATGAAAGAAGTCACAATTCAGGAGCTTGTAAAGGATTTACAGGGCAAAGTTATCAGGGTAGAAAGTGCCGATATTTACGGTGTCAATCTCAATTTTTCAAAAGCACGAATTGAGTATGACGAGGACGGAAACGAACTTTCGTTTGTAGCCGGAAACTACAACACGCCGGACGGTATCGGCGGTGTAGGTATTCGCATTGATGATGTTGTGGAAGTTATCAGGCTTGAGGATGACGGCAGCTATACTATTGAATTTAATCAGTATATGGCAGATATTAATATCAAAGAAAGCGATATGTAAAAACTGAATATGGATTGAACAAAGAGCCTTGCAGGGTGTAGAGCCTTGCAAGGTTTTTTGTTGTGTCCGTATTTGATCATATGGGCATTGTGGGGCATGATGGGAATATTGTTGGGTATTTCAGATCATGGCTTGTATCGTCTGGAATAGTATGAACTTTGCGCACACGACATGCTATATGGCGTTTTAAGGCGGTTTTGCGGTTGCGGTGTACTGGACTACTACCAACGAAAAGCAAGCCTTAAAAACGATTGTAGAGCGTGTGAGGGGGATTGTGTAATAGGCGGTGCATTGTGTCCGTGGTGAATGTACTCCCCTAAAAGCAAATGCCGCCCCTATCTATGTTGATTTTTTTTCACCAAGAAAATTTTTAATAAAAATTTTGTCGGTGAAAAAAAGTAAAATATGTCGTTAATAATTGTAAAGTTTTCCTATATATGATATTCTAATCTAAAAAAGTTATTGGATGGTACATTATGGAAGAAATACTAAATGCACTTTTAGAATATTTGAAGGATTCACCATTATGGCTTATATGTTTAGCATTATTGTATTGTGAGGGAAATTTGTTTTTGTTGCTTATATATGGGTTTAAATTTAAAATATTTAAAAAGATTAAAAAGGTAGGAGAGATTATAATACCTATAGTAATGGGTATGGCACTTAGTGGTTCGGTTTTTTTGTTTCAGAATTTTAAAACAATAATTGAATCTGAAATGACGTTAGAAATTATGGAAACTAACATGTTGTCATCTATTATACTATCTTTTGCAATAGTTGCTGTGCCTTCTTTAATTATTTTGCCTATTAGAGAACAAAAAAGACTTAAAGGAAACAATAAAAATAAAGGAAACAATAAAAATAAAGGAAACAATAGAAATAAAGGAGACAATAGAAATAATGGAAACTAAAATAATAAGTGTTATAAGTGGTAAAGGTGGAACGGGAAAAAGTTTATTTACGGCAGTATTGGGAAATTGCTTATCAAAGGAAAAATGCAAAGTTTTAATAGTTGATATGGATATACATGTAAGAGGATTGTCAATTCTTTTGTCAGACTATATTAGTTTTGGGGAAGGAATGTCAGTTACAGACTGTTTAGAAAGGGAGATTTATGAAGATAATTTTGCAATATACAGATTCCAGGAATGTGAAATATTACCTGCAGTAATTGATATGGATCAATCCTTGTGCAAAGAAATTAGGAGTGAAGCCATTGAACTTTTTATGAAAAATCTTTATAGTTTTGTACAGAGTAAATATGATATTGTCTTATTGGATTGCCGTTCGGGATTGGATGATTCGTTGGTAAAAATAGTAAAATTTTCTGATTTTATTATTTCTGTATCTTAGGATGATGATGTTTGTTTAAGAGCCAGTGTTAATTTTGTTAACTAT
>CAMWMM010000012.1 GCA_947175285.1 uncultured Lachnospiraceae bacterium | reverse complement strand
GTTAACAATGTTACAAACTTTGTCCGCTCCTGTCAGACAAGTACGAAAATCATTCAATTTGCGCTGGAGGCAGACCCTGCCGACAATAAGAAAAGACGGGAGGCACGCGATTTCGTATCGGAAAACTATGTTGTCAATGCCGCTCTTCCCTCGCAGATTGTCCGCATGGTAATTATCGGCAAAAACAGAAGCGGCATTATTCAGGTCGTAGAACCTCCGTATTCCGCCGTAACGGTTTCCACTGATGCCATCCGCTCTCTTCCGTATTTTGAGCAGCTTACTTCCCACACAGAAGAATCCGCCGCAGGTATCCGCACGGATTCTTTCTATACGGCAAGAGAAGTGCCCATGATACCTTTTGTTTACCCGATTATGCACCCTTATAAAGCGGATGAAATCGGATATATTTTTACGGAAATGTCACTTTCCGTCATTACGGAGCCGCTACAGGATAATTTATCGGAAACGGATGGCCGTTTCTTTTTCCGGATTAACGACCACTTGTATCAGTTTCATGACAACACACTGATTCCCTATACCGAATCCGTTACCGTCGTTAAGGATTTATCCGATACTGCGCTCAATCCTGATACCGTCATGCAAGTGGTACGCGATGAAAACACGCAGGAAACTTTTACGATTGTGACAAGACCGCTTGACATAACCGGTTGGTATATTACAGAATATGTAGATGAAACCAATCTTTCCCATAACATTTTCAGCAGTCTTTTCGGCATCGTACTAATCATTATTGCCGCCTCAAGCGTCATCGGGATTTTTCTGTCATATTTTCTTTCCAGAACGGTCAATGCGCCTGTCAGACAGCTGCAATCCCGTATCAAAAGAATTGAAGAAGGCGACTTTTCACGGGATTTATCTACGGAATGGGAACACGAACTGGGGGATATCGGCAAAACGATTAACGATTTGTCAGAAAATGTTTTATTATTAATGAATCAGAAACTTGAGGATGAGCGGCAGAAAAAAGACTACGAATACAAGATGCTGCAAAGCCAGATTAATCCTCATTTTCTCTATAATACTTTAAATTCCATTAAATGGATGGCAACGATTCAAAATTCACCGGGGATTGCGGAAATGACAACTTCTCTTTCCCGCTTATTAAAAGACATCTCTAAAGGGACTACCAATCTTGTCTCCATAAAACACGAGCTGTCTCTTATAAACGATTATTTCATTATCCAGCAGTATCGTTACGGCGGCGCCATCACCCTTGCCATTGATATTGATGACGAGTCATTAACCTCCTGCCAGATACTGAAATTTACGATGCAGCCGATTGTGGAAAATTCTATTTTCCATGGCATTGAACCAAAAGGAACAACAGGAACCATCACCATTCACATTTATCAGGATGCCGCACGGGATATTCATATTGATATAACGGATGACGGCGTCGGTATGGAACCTGAACTGGCGGCTTCTTTATTGGAAAAAGAATCTCCTGCCGCATCATCCTTATTTAAAGAAATCGGTATCAGTAATGTTCATAAACGTCTGCAATATGAATTTGGAAATAAGTACGGACTTTCCATTGTCAGCGAACAGGGAAAATTTACGACCATATCCATACTGCTGCCGTTCAGAAAGAGTGAGGAAACTTATGATTAAGCTAATAATAGCCGATGATGAACCGTTGGTTCAGGCAGGCATCAAATCCATGATTTGCTGGGCTGATTATGATATCAGCATTGTAGGTACGGCGTCTAACGGCGCCGCCGCTTATGAACTGATTAAGGAACACGAACCGGAAATTGTCATAACAGATATTAAAATGCCTGTTATGAGCGGGTTGGAGCTTGCGGCAAAATGCCACGAAGAGGGACGGAAGCTTCCTTTATTTATTATCCTCACCAGTTATGAAGACTTCCATTTTGTAAAAGAAGCTCTCACCTATCAGGTTATCGCCTATCTGATTAAGCTGGAACTGACACCGGAAACCCTGACAGAAACGTTGCAGCTTGCACTCAAACGTGTTTCCGAACAGCAAAGTTCCATACAAACTGCAACCGCTTCGGTCAATAACCTCTCTCTGATGAGAGAACAGTTCTATACACGCCTTATTTTTCACTTATTTGAATCGGAGCAGCAATTTGAAACGCAGGCAGAGAATCTGCATCTGGATTTTCATTATGAGGCGTATGCAGTAAGTTATGTAGAAATTCAAAGCGAAAAGCTCGCGCAGATGTCATCCGATAAGCAGATAAACCTCTACGACAACAGTCTGCAAATGACAAAAGAACTGCTTGCCAAATATCTGCCGCATATACCATGCCATACTCTTTCATTAGATACCGGACATTTTTGCATCATTTTTTCATTAGAAAAAGACACGCTTCCCAATTATTCGGATACGATTAGTAATGCGCTAGAGCAGATATCCGCCATGCTTTTTAACTACTACAGCGTAACCATCCATGTCGGCACGGGTTCCGCCGTCTCCTCGCCTATGCAGACTGCCGACTCCTTTAAGGAGGCAAAACAGCTCTTTTCGATACAGAGCTCCAGCCACAAACATCACATTGTTGCGAATGTAAAAAAATACATTCAGGAACATATTGAGGAAAAATTGACTCTGAATAAAGTTGCAAAAGAATTTAATATCAGTTCCAATTATTTAAGCATTCTTTTTTCAAAACACAGTGATATCGGCTTCTCCGACTATATCAATCAGATGAAGGTCGAAGCCGCCAAAGAGATGATGGCGGACGGAAACTACAAAATATATGAAATTTCCGATAAACTCGGCTTTGAAAGCGCTTTTTATTTCAGCCGTGTATTCAAAAAAGTGACAGGTATGTCACCACGAGATTATATGAGTCAAAATATCTGACAGGAAAGAAGGTCATCTTATGTTATACGAAATTGCTAAGAACTATCGCTCACCATTTGTCCCGTTTGCACCCTATCCCACTATCACGGACAGAACTGCATGGGAGAAGTTAGACGAAGAATGGAAAAAAGCATCCTTGCAGCTTGGGGAACAATATTTACAATTTTCCTATCCCGGCATATCGGCAACGGATTTTATGGATTTTACCAGAACCGGGAACCGCGTCCGTTATGAAGATAAATTTTTCTCCAAACGTCATGCCCTAAACGCCCTTGTGCTTGCCGAATGTATCGAAGATAACGGCAGATTTATGGATGACATTATAAACGGCATATTCTCTATCTGCGAAGAAAGCGCCTGGCAGCTTCCCCCGCACAATTCCTATATCCGTGATACGCCGCAGTTACCTCTGCCGGACAGCACTGCTCCCGTTCTGGATTTATTTGCCTGCGAGACAGGCGCTGTTCTTGCCACGGCATATTATCTTCTGATAGACAGGCTCGATGAAGTCAGTCCTTTTATCGGAAAACGGATTATACATGAATTGCAGCATCGAATATATGAACCTTATGTAAACCAGCATTTCTGGTGGATGGGGAACGGCAAAGAACCGATGAACAACTGGACAATCTGGTGTACCCAAAATGTTCTTTTGTCTGTCTTTTTATTAAATACAGACGCCGATTTACAGCTTTCAGTCTTTCAAAAAGCCTGTCAAAGCGCTGATTTTTTCTTGGAAGAATACGATATGGACGGCTGCTGCGACGAAGGTGCGCAGTATTACCGCCATGCGGGATTATGCCTTTTTAATACCTTAGAACTTTTAAATGCCGTGACAGATAATGCTTTCGCCGCATTATACCAGCATGAAAAAATCCGGAACATGGCTTCCTATATTTTAAATGTTCATATCGAGGACAAATATTATGTAAACTTTGCAGACTGTTCCCCGATTGCAGGACGCTGCGGTGTCAGGGAATTTCTGTTTGCATTAAGATGCGATAACGAAAATATGGCAGCCTTCGCTGCCACTGACTTCTGCGCCGGTATACCGGACACCCTTTTACTTTCCGCGGAAAATAATCTGTACTACAGGCTTCAAAATGCCTTTACCATACGGGAAATCAAGGAATATGCCAGGTCTGCGCCGGATACGATACCACACCCCGATATTTGTTATCCAGGCGTCGGTATCTTTGTCGCCAGAGACGATACATTCTGCCTTGCCGTCAAAGCAGGGGATAATGCAGACAGTCACAATCATAACGATACCGGCAGTTTTACCATCTATAAAAACGGACAGCCGCTCTTTATTGATGTCGGGGTAGAAAGCTATACGCAAAAAACTTTTTCCGCCAAACGCTATGAAATCTGGACTATGCAGTCAGCTTATCACAACCTGCCCACAATCAACGGCTATATACAGAAAGACGGAGAAAACTACCTTGCAAATGCCGTTACCTATCAGTTTTCTGATACTTTGAGCGAAATTGAGATGGATATTGCCGCTGCCTATCCGGCGGAAAGCGGAGTGCTCTCTTACCGCAGAAACGCATCCCTGATAAAAGGAAAGGAAATCATTATCAAAGACTGTTTTGCCATACGCGGCAATGGTTCCGTGCAATTAAGTCTCATGACCTATGAAAAGCCAACACTGCAAGAGGCACAGACCGAAGAGAACCGGCTTTCTTTCTCTATAGGCTCTCTGGGCAGCCTGCTCGTTATCGGCGGAACGCTTTCCGCCATCGAGGAAATCCCCATTACCGATGCGCGCCTGCAGACTACATGGAAGCACGAAATCTACCGGATTTTAATTGATGCCGCCGATACGGATATCACCATGCGGATTTCGTAACCGTCTCATGCGCCGTCACCTCATATACCATATCGTCCTTACAGCTCGTCATCGCCCACATTCACATAGTAAGCCATTCCGAATGTGCCGATGCCGGAGTTGCAGACAATGGAAACGGACGCTCTCTGCATAATCACCTGTTTAAAAGGAATGCAGCGCAGCACTTCACGGCGGATTAACTCCTGCTGCTCTACACTGCATCCGGCATGTGTAATAAAAATAATATCCTTATTGATTCTGTCTTTACGCAGTAAATGCCAGTGAATGAATCTTTTCCATGCGCCCTCCAGCCGGCCGCATCTTGCTCCCACCAACGCCAGCCGGCTCTGGCTCATTTTCATAGTGGGATGCAGCCCAAGAAAAGTGCATATTTTTCCGGAAGCTGCACTGATAAAGCCACGCTGATAGAAAATCTTTGCAGCCGGCATCATATAGCGGGATTCTACACGTTTTTTCATTCCTTCCACACTTTCGCATATCTGTGCGGCAGAATACCCTTCCATTGCCATTCTGCCTGCAAACAATACGATTAATGCCTGCCCGCAGGAGACTTGTCCGGAATCAATGACATGCACATGGTCAAATCCCTGTGCCGCACTGACTGCAACATCATAACTTGAGCCTACGTTTCTTGCGGCGGAAATATGGATGACCTGTTCGGCATGTGTCAAAGCATCTGCATAAAAGTCTTCACATTCTTCCATAGAAACATTGTCCGCATACGCATTGCTCGTCGTATCTGTCATATACTGGATGACATTATCCGAGGAAATTTCCAGCGTATCCAAAAATCTGCCATGGTCTGTTTTAATATAGAAATAAAGCATACCTATATCGTATTTATCCATTAATGCTGCCGGCAAATCGCTGATACAGTCCGTTGTTATATACACTTTTTTCTTTTTACGGTGAATTTTCCTTTGTTCTTCCGTATTCTCCTGCACTCCGGCAGTATCCGCACGATACTCAATAATCTCATCCGGCAGGAATTTCAAAATCTCCGCTTCCATCAATTTCCCCTGAATGGGTTTTTCCAGATAACCGTCAAATCCGTCCTCCAAATACTGTCTGCCTGCCTCCGCCACGGAATTAGCGGATAAAACAACCACTGCGGAGTCACGGCAAAGTCCGTTCTCCTGTTTCCGCAAAAGTTTTAATGTCTGTGAGCCGTCCATTTCCGGCATCATATAATCCATTAAGATGACATGATAATACTTTCTCTTTGTCATTTCCAGACACTTCGCACCGCTTTCGGCAACATCAATTTTTATCTTGGTTGCTTTTAACAGCTTGCTTTCCACCATGGAATTCATCGGATTATCATCTACAATCAAAACACGCGCTTCCGGCGCTTCAAAACTCTGTCTGTACTCATTTGTTACCGTTTTACCCCAGGACAAAAACTTCACATCGCCAATCGGTGTCCACTCTACTACCTTTTGCGGCAATGTGATTGTAAAAACAGAGCCTTTCGTATATATACTGTCCACCGTAATTTCACCGTTCATCAAATCCACAAACTGTTTCGTGATGGAAAGTCCGAGTCCGCTTCCTTCTACTTTCATATTTTTACGGGAATCCACTCTTTTGAAAGCATCATAGATATTCTGTAAATCCTCCTTACGGATGCCGATTCCTGTATCTGACACAGCCACAATCAGAGAAATTTCATCTTCCCCCACCTTTTCCATACGCACGGTAAGCGTTACGAAGCCTTCCTGTGTATATTTTGCCGCATTTGTTAAAATATTAAGAAGCACCTGTGCAACTCTTTTCATATCCCCGAATAAAACCGAAGGCAGATTTTCATCTATATCAACACGAAAATCCAGTTTTTTCTCATCCAGACGCACCTTAATCATGTTAATCAGTCCGCTGAACAATTCCTCTGTTTTATATTCAAGCGGAACAATCTCCATTTTTTTCATTTCCATCTGAGAAAGGTCGAGAATGTCATTCACCAGATTTAAAAGCATTTTACTTGCACTCTGGATGTTTGCTGCATATTCCTTTGTCGCCTCTTCACTGCTTTCCCGGATAATCATCTCATTTAATCCGATAATCGTATTGATTGGCGTACGGATTTCATGACTCATGCTCGCAAAAAAACTGTTTTTGGATGCGCTTACCTCCTCCAGCTCTTTTTGCTGCTTCCATGCAACGGCACGTTCGTTTTCAAACATTTTCATCTGTACCTTTAAAATCGCTCCGCCTGCAAGTCCTACCGCCAGTACGGCAAAAAGAGAATCAAAATAGGCCGCACTTCTGGAATCCATCGCCGTAATAAATTCCGGATGATAATAGCCGTAAACATATGTAAAAATATCAACGGCAATCGACAGTACAAGAAAAAAAGCAAGACGTTTCCCGGAAAACATTAAAAAAACATAAAACAGTCCCAGCGCAAACCAGATGGTTGCGCCTCCCTCCAGACCGCCGCTCAAAAAAAACATAGCAGGAAACACTAATAAAATGATAAGAAAACCTACAATAATAGCAGCAATATCAATTTTACGGTATTTAAACGTAATCAGAAGTTCAATTCCCAGAACCAACAATAAAAGCGCAAGCGGCAGCACGATAATTTTGACATCCATAAGAATAATGCATTCCACAATTCCCATAAGGGCAAGTGAACCGCCAACCAGAATAATCATCCGGAAAATACGCTCTCTAAGTTCATAATCTCTTCCATATATCATTTCATATATACTTTTTAGCTTTTGTCTCATGACCTGTCTGCGCCTCCTTTCGTCTCTTTTTTCAATTCCTCCCGAATATGTGTGAGCGTATCAAGCGCCGACATATAGTCAGACATCTCCACTTTCTTTTTTACGGAAGCCAGTTTCTGCTCTAATACAGCCTGATGATATTGATACTTCTGCATCTCACAAACCACTTCAAGCATTATCTTTCCGTCCAATGCATATGCTGCGTCTTCGAACTTGGTAAACATCTCATCAAAATCACTCTCACTAAGTTCCGGCATATCCGACATTTCTTTCACCTCTAATGTATCAGGTGCCGCTTCGGTATGCACAAGCGGACTTTCCTCTAATTCCCTCATCACCCGCCAAAATTCTGTCAGCATATCCTCATGGTTCTTCAAAATATAATCAAAATCGTTTTTCTTTCCTGCCATTTCCAACGCTTTTGCTTTTGCAGAGAGCGGAAGTGCACCGATATTCTGCATCATACTTTTAAGCGCATGTACTTTAATGGTATAATTTGCCCAGTCCTGCTTTTCAAACAATTCTGATAAAAGCCCGCCGGTTTCTTCTTTTTCTTCATAGAAAGCCTCTAAAATCTGTAAATATTCCTCTTTACCGCCACAGTATAGAATTCCGTTCTCAACCTCCAAATCCCCGACCGCAAACGTCTCTTCTCTGCTTTCTTTCGTCTCTTGTGTCTCTTCTTTACTTTCTTTTGGTCCCTGTGCGTCTTTCTTTTCCTGATAGATAAGTTTCTCCTCCGGCAGATTCCGCCTGAGTACACGCTCTAACACAGATACTTCCAACGGTTTAGCTACGAAATCATCAAATCCCTCTTCTAAAAACATCTCCCGATTTCCCGGCGTCGCATTGGCGGTCAGTGCAATAATCGGTACTTTTTGGTAATAATGCCCTACTTTCTCCCGAATACGGTGCAGCGTCTCAACACCATCCATTTCCGGCATCATATGATCCATAAAAACAAAGTCATAAGACATATCCTCAATTATCTGAAGCGCTTCCTGCCCGCTTGTGGCATAAGTCACCTTAATCTGATATTCCTTTAATAATCCTTCTACTACCCGGATATTCATTCTGTTATCGTCCACTACCAGAATATGCGCATCCGGAGCCGTAAATTTCCCCGGACGAATCATCTGCTTACCGCCTTCCGCATTTCTGCTTCCATTTAAAATGGAAACAACAGGCAGAACATAAAACGGTTTATAAAGCCTGATTAAATCCGGATTGGAAAGATATTTTTCCCTTGGTCTGTCAATGACAATAATAACCTGCGTTGTTTTGGCAAGCGCATCAAAATAAGCCTCATCCTCCTGATACTCCTCGAGGCTGATAAAGATATGTGTAAATGCTTCGTTCGCTTCCCTGCGCATCAGCTCGGCAAGGTTACGGCAGGCATGGCATCTGACACGAAGTTTACGCACCATATTGGCAATCAGAGCGCCATATTCATCGCGAATCGTCATCATGTCAAACTGTTCCATATCAAAATAAGCGGCAATATTTAACTTCTCTCTGTTCGTTACCTCTCCTATCGGTCTTTCATCCAGCACTTTCTGCGGTACGACAAAACGGAACGTACTGCCTTTCCCCGGACGGCTTTTTACCGTAATCGTACCGCCCATCTTCTGAACTAACGCCTTAGAAATCGCAAGTCCAAGACCTACACCGCCCTCCTGACGGTTTCTTCTCGTATCGACCTGACTGAAACTTTCAAATAATTTTTCCAGACTTTCTTCTGTAATACCGATTCCGGTATCTTTCACCGATATGCAGAGGTTTACGCCATAGTTTTCTTTTCTTGTATTAATACGGATGATCACACCGCCTTCGTTGGTGAACTTAATCGCATTATCCACCAAATTCATGATAACTCTTCGTATTTTCTTTTCATCCCCGAGAAGACCGCTTGGAATATCGGCATCGCAGTCAACAATCAATTCTATTTGTTTATCCGCTTTTCTCGCCATTGCCACATTGATGATATCGTTAATAGTGGAAGTGATATTATATGCCTCTTCCTCCAGATTCATTTTCCCCTGCTGTAACTGTGAAAAATCAAGAATATCCGTTACTAGCGACATCAAATTATGCCCGGCGTCCCGAATGTCAAAAACTTCCTCCCGCATTTTATCCAAATCATACTCCCGCAGCGCCATTTCGCTCATGCCGCAAATCGTATTAACCGGTGTACGAATTTCATGACTGACATTGGAAAGAAAGTCATCTTTACTCTGTTCCGCCTCCATAAGCGCTTCAATGATTTTATGTACCTGCTCGTTGCTTTCTTTCCGAAATTTTAGCCAAATATAAAGCACAAATTCCACGGAGAAGATATTTCCAAGCTGGTAAAGAAGATGCGCCCGCGCTTCTCCGGGCATCGTCCATATCGTGTCGATAATAACACTATGATAAAAAATCATAAACAGCAGAGAAATAACCGTGCCCCATAAAAGCTCCGAATAACCGTAAATAGCTATCAAAACGGAAAGTGCAAGGAATGTAGGTATCACATTGGACAAATTATCAATTTTTGCTGCATATAAAACAACCGTAAGCTGCATCAGAACAGTGGTTATCGTTGCTCTTACCCGCGAATTCCTGTATTTCGTCAAAAAGATAGTCCAGCCGGCAGCAAGCATAGCAGCCATAACTGTCGGAACCCACATATCCCATTTTAGTTTTATGACGCCGATGCATAAACTAAATGTATACAGACTATATAAAATAATCACAAACCGTTCGCTTTTTCGCTGGTTTTCCTTATTTTGATTAAAATATTCCAAAATATCCCCTCCAACTTCCGATGCAGATACCCTGCTCTAATGTAACTGTCTGTATATCTTTCGTAAAATCCGAAAAATATCAGGATTAAATTTCCTTCCCGCATCATCTTCCATCATTTTCAGTGCGTTTTCAATATGATAAGAGTCTCTATAAGCACGATTTTCCGTCATCGCGCAATATGCACTGACAACCGATACAATCTGCGCAGATAAAGGAATCTCTTCGCCTTTCTTTCCGCACGGATAGCCGCTGCCGTCCCAGTTCTCATGATGATAATGTGCGATATCAATCGACATTTGCAGAAAATCATTATAATCTCCCGTCTCTTTAATATCCTGAAGAATTTTAGCTCCGGTTGCAGCATGGGTTCTGATGGTCTCCACTTCCTCCGGCAGAAGAGATTCTTTCTTCTGCAAAAGTTCTGTCGGTATCGCAACGTTACCCAAATCACAAAGCGGCGCTGCCAGCTCTATCGTATCAATGTAAGTATCCGAAACGAAAGCGCTGTAGTCTGACGATAACTGCATTGCCTCCGCCAATATCCGGCAGTTGTAGGAGAGTCTCTCCATATGGTCCGTATCATAACAGGCGTTTTCTCTTGCTACACGCAGGAGTGCATAAAGAACATTCTTTTTTTCCATCTCTAACTGATGAAGCTGCTCGTTTACAGATGTCTGTAAACGCCTGTTCATCTCCATCATCCCGTGATTTGCCGCATATAGTTTCAGATGAAGCTGTAACCTTGCCTTTACTACTTTGGGAATAAAAGGTTTTGTAATATAATCCTCTCCGCCGAGGTCAAATCCCCGTACCACATCTGCCGGATCATCGAATGCGGAAATAAAGATAATCGGAATATCCCGTGTTTCCGCATTTTCTTTCATCAGCTTACAGAACTCATATCCGTCCATTTCCGGCATGGCAATGTCAAGAATAATCAGATGCGGGCGGACTCTGCTTATTAGTTTTAACGCCTGCATACCGTTTTCCGTCAAAACCGGCTGGTATCCCATTTCCTGAATAATATCCCGCAGAACAAACCGGTTGGCGTCTACGTCGTCCACAATTAAAATTTTTTCAATCTCTTTCTCTTGTGTCATATTTATCCCCCATTCTTGCTCAGCTTGCGAGTTTTGGGCAAAGGCGTTATCAACGCCTGCACAAACTTGCGTGTGAAAAATTTATTTTTCACACTCTATATAAGTTTTACAATAACATCCTGCACCCGGCTCTCATCAGCGGAATCAATAAGCTCTTTTCCCAGTATTCCGTCTGCTCCTGCCGTCTCCACGCCGTTAAACAGCACTTCCCCTATTTTATAATCGCCGTACTCTTTTCCGGATGGATTTTCATAAGTAATATGAAGCTTCTTTCCATGAAAAACATATGTTACGTATGCTTTTCCCTGTTCATCAAACTGTTCTTTCAGTAATTTAGGCTTAAACTCCAAATCTCCCCATTTTCCCTGAACTCCGAACATCTCTGTCAGCACCGTCAGTAAAAGCCAGCTTGCCGCACCTGTTAAATAGTGGTATACGCCTCTGCCTTTCACGTCAATATACTCCGGTACACCCGGATATATCTTGGATTTTGTCACATCACAAATATGGCTGTACAAACTATGGATAACCTTATAACCCTCTTTTACAAACCCTCTTTGATACAGCGCATTGGCATACATAACCGCCATATGGGAGAATACCGCTCCATTTTCCTTTTGTCCGTAGGCAAAACCGAACATTCTGCCCATATCCGTTTTCATTTCATGAAAATCAGTATTCAGCCGATAGCCTCCGATGTCGCCGTCATATAACCATGCATCCGCCGCTTTCACGATTTCTTCTACCTGTTCATCCGTTGCAGTTCCGGACATAATGGCAAACACCTGCCCCGTCAGCATCATTCTGACACCGTTGTCATTTTCTCCTTCTACCATTCTGCCGTGATTATCATAATAACTGTTAAACCAATGTCTGCCTGCATTATCACCAATCCACTCCGTCTGCCGTACATGGCATTTTATCCATTCCGCTTTCTTCTCCAGATTTGCCGCGAGCGCAGCAATGCTGACCGATTTCTTTCTACCCGTCAAAACATGTTTACAACTGCCGCAATATTCTTTCAAGAGCTTCCTCTTTGCTTCGACACTGTCATAAAGAGCCGCATCCTCCTGCAATAACAGGAAGATTTCCTCGGCAAGTTCAACATCCGTAACACCTGTTACTTCCTGCATTTTCCGCAATACCTCTGCAATACATAAAAGATTTCCGCCGTAAATCGTTGTAAATGCTACGCTTTCGCCTCTTTCTTTTGCCATATCAAGCGCATCGTTCCAATCAGCCCCGCGCAGTCTGATATGATTATGCTCTCCTACATCGTAAAACGCTGTCAGGTGTTGTAATAAAATATGTTCCAGAACGGTTCCCTCATATATCTGCCCATCTGCCGTTTTCTGTACACTTCCCTGACTCTCTTCCCACTCTCCGTCACTTTCATCACCGCGGCATACCAGATTATCCTTGAAATAATGGTTTTTCTCCAACAGAAAAGACAAATCGCCGCTCTGCTTTAAGTATAATTCCACTGTCAGGTACGGCCACATGCCATGATCCATCCACACTCTGGCAATACCGTTTCTATCCGCAATAAATTCACCCTGACGGCTGCCGATAATCGTTGCATTGGTGCCATCCATTCTGACACCGCCGAAATTACTGTAAAGCATGCTTCTGACACCATCAGGATTCATTAAAAGAAGCGCCAGGCAGTCCTGCCACAAATCACGCCATCCTCTTCCGCCTTTACCATAGTCATGGTGCGGAAGAAAAGAACATCCGTAAATTCTGCGTAACATCGGCTGGAAATTCACCCAATACATCCACTCATCAAACCGTTTATCCCCCGTTTGGTAACTTATGTTATTTTTCTCATTCCAATATACTTTACTGTCCGCCAGCAGTTTATCAAAACGCGGCTCTGTCAAATACGGCTCCGCCGTTTCGGATAACGCAGCAGCCATTGCCCCTGCATTTTCCTCCGCTGCCGGATGTTCCATGCACCCAAGTGCGATAATATAAGACGCCTTCTCATTTGGCGCAAGCGCAATCTTTTCAAACACAAGACCGCCCATTGCTTCATAACCGTCAATCTGTTCCCCCGCCGAAACCATCGGCACTTCACTGCTCACCACAGCATAAGGATTTTCAAAGGAACCGCCTTCTCCGATAAAATCCTCTGCAAGCGGATAAAATCCCACCGGTTTTTTACCGTTTCCGCTGCCGAATACACCATACGCTATATGGTTCTTGCGATGTCCTCTCTCATCAAATGTCAGCGTCGGAACGACAGAAACGCCATTCTCCTGTACGAAAATACGATGCAGCATACTGGTGACATTCCGATGATCCCTGATATTATCCGCACTTCTGGCATAGAGCGGGATTGCCGCCAGCGGTGTTAACGTAAGCGTTTCCGTCCCGATATTTTCTACCGTTACTTTCATTAACTCTATCTGTGCATCCGTAACCGGTGCAAAAACGGTTACTTCTGATTGTAATCCAAGTTCTTTACAGGTTCTTGTCATCTTCTGATACAAAAGACCTGCCTCCAGTTTTGCTTCTTCTTTTTCCTGACTGAATTTCTGTGCTTCCTGCCATGCACTAACGCCTGTCGCAGACCACATGCCGCGCCCCGCCTTTTTTTCTTCCAGCCGGAACCAGAAATTTCTGGTAGATTTATTATTATGTAAATTTTCACTGCTGACCGGCTCTAACAAAAATGTATTCTGCCCGGTCTTGGCATCTCCCCCGAAAGAGGGTGTGACACTGCTCATCATACCTGCTTCATTCGCAATCGGAAAATACAAATAACTGGTAAGCTCCGGATTTTCTAATGTAAAAGTTCCCTCATTGTCAATGAATTGATATTGTTCCATACTAAGTCATGCCCTCCTCTAAAATCTGCTTCTGACAAGATAATTCCCTATAAGGTAAAAGGCTGAACCCCTAATTGATCCAGCCTTTTAATTTTATATGACACCATTTCCAAAAATTCTGAGTTTAACCTTTACGTACAAGATGACGCGGCAGACCATTTACAAATAACGGCTGCAATTCACCCATGATAAGCGGTCTTGCATATTTCTCGTATTTTTCATTCAATCCCTTGCAATCTGCTGTAATCCATTCATCAGGTACTTTTCTCTCCACATTGGCAATCTCGTGAATATCATATGCACTTGTACCGCACTGATAAGGCGCGTCACCGTTTCTGTTAAGCGTAATCATCATACCGGTCTTGCCCTCTTCGGCAGCATTTACCGCATCAAAGCCAACCTGGAATGCTTCATTGATATCTGTTAAAGAAGCTAAATGTGTTGCTGCACGCTGTAATGTGGAAAACTCAATCGCACGGGTCTTTAAACCTGTAACTTCTGCAATTTTATTTGCAAGCATAACAGCCGTACCTGACATCTGTTTATGTCCGAATGCATCTACTGCAACTTCTTTGCCAAGCTCACAAACATATCTTCCGTCTGCAATCTTTACACCCTCTGATACTGCAATAACAACAGAGGATTTCTCTGCGGCAAGCTTCTTCACATCTTCTACGAACTTGTCCATATCAAATACTTTTTCCGGCAGATAAATAGCATCTGGTCCGCTGCAGTCATCACCTTTGGATAAAGCTGCTGCTGCGGTCAGCCATCCTGCATTACGTCCCATAATCTCTACGATACAAATAGTAGGCTTCTGTGCGCCGAATGATTCATTATCGCGGATAATCTCTTTCATGCTTGTTGCAATATATTTTGCTGCGGAACCATATCCCGGACAATGATCCGTAATCGGAAGGTCGTTATCAATCGTTTTCGGAACACCCATAAATCTCTGCGGTTTATTGTGTGCTGCCGCATAATCGGAAAGCATCTTTACCGTATCCATGGAATCATTGCCGCCTGCATAGAACAGACATTCAATGTCATGTTTTTCCATAATCTCAAATACTTTCTCATATACATCTTCATGACCTTCTATTTTCGGCATTTTAAAACGGCAGGAGCCTAAAAATGCGGACGGCGTTCTCTTTAATAACTCAATGCCTGTCTCATCATCCAAATATTCACCAAGGTCAACCATTTTATCCTGTAAAAAGCCCTCGATACCATGAACCATACCATAAATTTTCTTCACACCCAGTTTCTTTGCAGCGGCGTAAACACCTGCTACGGAAGAGTTAATAACGGCTGTAGGGCCGCCTGACTGACCAACAACAATATTACCTTTCATGTCGCATCTCCTTTTTTCTTTGTTTTCTGCTGATATCAGGCAAATGATATGCCTGACCAGACTTTATAAAATTATACCAAATAAATCCATTGTACGCAAGCATCATAAACACGTAACTCTTTTATCTGTTATCTACCGCATCAGATAAATAAAATAACCGGCATAGCACAAAAGCAGGATGACACCGCTGTGACGTGCCAATTTTTGTTTCCTCAATACGCACAGCCATAACAAAACTGCAGTTCCAATGCAGACGATGGTATCAATCATAAAATTCGGTGCATATACAACAGGCGTAATCACCGCAGCAATTCCTACTACGAAAAGAATATTGAAAATATTGCTTCCTACGATATTCCCGACTGCAATATCCGCCTTTCCTTTCATCGCCGCCGTAGCTGAAGTAACAAGTTCCGGTAAGGAAGTGCCGAAAGCAACTATCGTCAGTCCAATCAGTCTTTCGCTCATGCCGAAAATCCGGGCGAGTTCCGTAGCGGCATCTACCGTAATATCGCTTCCTAAAACAATCATCACACCGCCTATCAGAATCAATAAAATCAGTTTAAACAGGCTTTCATCCTTACCCGGTTTCCCACTCTCCTCTGTCACTGCCTGTCCCTTTTTTGCCATCCGCAGTAAATATAGCAAATAGCACACCATACCCACCAACAGAATAAGACCGTCGATTCGTCCCACCGTTCCGTCTAACAGTCCCAAAACGCCCAATAATATCGAAAAACCAATAACCATCGGTATTTCATATTTGACCGTGGAAAGCTGTACCGCCAAGGGTGATATAACAGACGTAATACCAAGGATCAAAAGAACGTTCATAATATTACTGCCTACCACATTGCCGATTGTGATTTCAGCGCTGCCTTTTAACGCCGCTGACGTAGAAACGGCAGCTTCCGGAAGCGATGTCCCCATTGCTACAATCGTCAGTCCAATGACAAGCTGCGGAATTCCAAACTTTTCCGCCACTTTACTTGCACCTTCTACAAACCAGTCAGCGCCTTTTACCAACATTACAAACCCCAATACCAAAAGCAACAAGTGAATCAATACATTCATTTTTCAGTTCCTCCATATTACTGTTTTATCATATTATAAAGCGTAAATGTACTTCCGTTTATCATCTGATAAGAACCATCCTCCAACTGCTCCAGAGAAACAAGATAATCATACTTTGCATTGGCAGTGTGCCCCTCTTCTCCCTCTACATACAGCACCTCCGGAAACAAAACAAAATAAACACCCTCTCCCTCCGAAAAACCAACAGAAGAGTTTTCCACATCTCCGGCATATGTGCCTTTATGCATATTGTCTTCATTTTTGCTGCTCTCCATATACCACATATAAGTGCCGTCATCATTCATAACCAGATATCCCGCATCCTGCAAATCCCATTCACCAACCAGAAATTCTTTGGCCTTTTCTTCCGCTTCCTCATTCCCCGGCACATTCATCACCACGGAATTCATCACCTTTAACGCTTCCTTTTCACCGGCTTCATAGGACTTCTCTTCCGCGACATAGGAAATGGTATAAGCATAATAGTTCTTTGCATAAAAACGCTGCAGGGCAACCATTGACGTACCGTCTTCCTGATACCGGTAACTCCATTCATACCATGTATCATCCTGTACTGAAATTTCTACCGGTTCTTCCGTCTCCTCATATCCTGTAAAAGTAGAATAAATCTGTTTAGAAGTATTCAGCATATCAAGCGGGTGCTGGTAATAAGACTCTTTCGAGCAGGAAATGCCCAAAACAGAATCATTGGCATCCCGAAAAACAATGCTCGCATCCGTTCCCTGTTCCTCATCATTTGTCCAGACCGTATCATCATACAGCATCGACATGGCACCAAGTCCTGCCTGTTTCAGATTATCTTTCTCTGTATAAGTTTCAGTGTTTTCCGGCTGATTATCCTGTGTGCCGCATCCGGATAACAGCATTATAGTGATAACACATGTGATTAATTTTATCTTTTTCATTCAGGTTCTCCTCTCGCTAAATCACGATTTAATTATATAATTTTTGCTAAAGCCTCCTTAGATAACATCTTCCGTATATTGCATGCAAACAAAACACTTGCCGTCGTTGCTGATAGAATATCGGAAACCGGTTCGGAATAATACACGCCCATAACGCCGAAGAAACGCGGCAATATAATAGCAAGTGGTATTAATAAAATAATTTTTCTGAAAACTGCAATAAACAGGGAAATCTTAGCCTGTCCTAAAGCTAAGAATGTCGGTTGGATTCCATTCTGCAAACCGAATATCAGCATTCCGAACATAAATACCGGCATGGTTTTTCCCACTAATGCAATAAGCTCCGCATCCTCTGTAAAGAAAGATGCGTACCATTCCGGACATAAAATTGTAGATACGGTCGCAAGCATCATAAAAACAAAACACAGACCAATCATCCAACGGTAAACCTCTTTGACTCTGGCAAAATTGCCTGCGCCGTAATTATAACTAATAACAGGTGATATCCCCTGTGTAAAACCGCTTATCGGCGCAGAGAAAATCTGCATCACACTCTGCATAATTGTCAGAGAACCTACATATAAATCTCCTCCATAAGCCTGTAGTCCATGATTTAAAACAATGCTGATAAAGCTTTCCGTTGCACGCATGATAAAAGGCGAAACTCCCAGAGAAAAAATGCTGAAAATAATACCTTTTTCCAATTTCATGCAGCTTGCTTTAATTTTTAAAGAAGCCTTCCCGCTTCGTAAAAAGCCAACTACCCAAATAGCGCTGAGCGCCTGTGAAATAACAGTCGCTATCGCTGCTCCCTTCACTCCTAATCCAAACACAAAAATAAAAATCGGATCTAATATAATATTCGCAATGGCGCCAATCAACACGGAATACATAGCTGTTCCGGACTGTCCCTGGCAAATAATAAATGCGTTTAATCCAAGTGCAAGTTCCACAAAAATCGTACCGACTAAATAAATGGAAATATAGGAAACCGCATATTCAATCGTTACATCACTTGCTCCGAACATATATAATAACGGTCTTTGAAACGCGTAAAAAAATGCCATTAGAACAACCGTACAGATAATCAGAAAGGTAACGCTGTTTCCCAATATTTTTTCCGCATGTTCCTTGTCCTTTTTCCCCAGCCAGATTGCCGCAAGCGGCGCTGCACCGTTACTGATAAAAGCGGAAAAAGCCGAAATAAAAACCGTAATACAGAATGTAACGCCTACGCCGGTCAATGCCGCCGATCCTACTCCTTTCATATGTCCGATATATATCCGGTCGATAATACTGTATAAAATATTAATTAGCTGCGCTAAAATTGACGGAAATGCCATACTGACAACCAGACTGCCAATAGATGCCGACGCCATTCTTTCTTCACGGGATAATCCTGCAGACGCTTTCGGTTCCTGTACGCCCATACAGCTCGCTCCTTTTCTGAATCTTATCATTAAATATATTATCATGATAATAGTTCAAATAAAAGAAAAGTGCAACTAAATATTATAGCAAAAAGCTTAACGGGATAATGTTAAATCTACATTTAGCACTATCCCGTTTGCTATAATAACATAAAATCAATGTTTGGAACTAAAATTCTTTTTTCTTATCGATTTCCTTGCTTATATCAGCTAAATCATGATTTAATAGTAGTGAACTCTGCCAATGATAGAAAAACAAAAATTTTCAATAAGATTCTAAAAGAATATGCGCAAAAAGCGCTAATTAAGAAAACACTCGTTATGCCAGTCTTTGAAGTGTTTCAGAATGTTTTGTAATAACTTTTTTCCTGCAAAATAATCGAAATCCCTTTCCAATCTTCGCATGAAATGATAAGATAAGAATATATTGGCTTAATTTTAAGGAGGTACTGCCGTGGCATCAACAGAATATATTACAGCGCTAAAACAAGGCCGGCGGGGTTATCAAGCCGCACTTACTAAAGGAGAATATCCCTATCTTCCGGTACTGGATGATATTATATCTTATACAGAGGTAGCATCTATTGAAAACCTAGGCGTTATGGACATTCCGTTATCCAAAATTGTCGGAACGAAGACAGCGGGACGGACTAACGCATTCGCAAATAACTTTATGCCGCTTCTTCCGGAGGACTCGGAATTTGGTATGAAGTGGGCATCGCTTTATGACCATCAAGTTGACGATGGCATCCGTGACCCTATTGTCGCTTATGAATTTATGAACCAGTTCTATGTGCAGGAGGGAAATAAGCGCGTCAGCGTTATGAAATATCTGGAAACTTACAGCATTCCCGGAACCGTTACCCGTCTGGTTCCCAGAAAGACAGACGATAAGGAGAATAAACTGTACTATGAATTTCTGGATTTTTATGAGGTTTCACAAAGTTATGACGTCTGGTTTACAAAAGAAGGAAGCTATAAAAAGCTGTTAAAGCTGATGGGCAAAAAAGAGGACGAGTTGTGGAGTGATGATGACAGAATGAATCTGCATTACGCCACATACAACTTTTCCGAGGCATTTCGGAAAGCACACGGTGAAAAGCTGAATTTACCTGTTTCCGATGCTTTTCTCGTATATGTCGAAATTTACGGTTATGATAATGTAAAAAGTGAAACAGCGCATGAAATGCTGCCGGCGCTTCAAAAGATGTGGACTGAAATTACACTTGCGGATAAAGGCAATCAAGTGGAACTCGTACAGAGTCCGGAAGAAACAAAGTCTTCCATCTTAAACCGCTTAATTCCTTCGGGAACTCCGACGCCGGAATCGTTAAAAACAGCGTTTATCTATACGAAAACGCCGGAAACATCCAGTTGGGCATATGCTCACGAACTGGGACGAATGTACATAGATCAGATATACGAGGGCAGAATAGAAACAAGAGCTTTTGAAAATGCCGATACGGATGAAGAGGTGGAAGAGGCTATTGAAAAGGCTGTCGAAGCCGGCTGTAACCTTATTTTTACTACAGCTACACAGATGGTAAACCAGAGTGTACGCTCCGCCATCAAACATCCGAAAGTAAAAATATATAACTGCTCCATTAAAATGTCTTATTCCTCTATCTGCACTTATTATGCAAGGATGTACGAGTCCAAGTTCCTTATGGGCGCTATCGCCGCTGCTCTGTCCCAAGGTCAAAGGCTCGGCTATGTAGCGGATTATCCTATTTACGGAACAATAGCAAATATCAACGCTTTTGCTTTAGGCGCCAAAATGATAAATCCTTATGTGGAAATTCATCTGGAATGGTCAAAGGTAAAAGGGCAGGATGCCAGAGAGCGTTTACAGCAGGCGGGTATCGTCTTTGTTTCCGACAACGACATGATTACGCCGGAGCATGCTTCCAGAACCTATGGTCTTTACTCCAAAAAGGAAGACGGAACGGTTGTGAATCTGGCAACCCCAATCTGGGACTGGGGAAAATTCTATGAACGGATTATCAAAAATATATGCAGCGGCAATACGGAGGCTGATGCACAAAAGGGTAAAAAAGCCGTCAATTACTGGTGGGGAATGTCCGCAGATGTTATTGACGTTATCTGTTCCCAGGATATGCCTCACGGAACCTATAGGCTGATTGAATTTTTGAAAAATTCCATTCGTGCAGGCGCCTTTCATCTTTTTGACGGACCGCTTTACGCACAGGGCGGAGTTATCCGTTGTGAAAAAGGAAAAAGTTTAGAGCCGGAAGACATTATCACAATGGACTGGCTTGCGGAAAACGTTGTAGGACGTATTCCCGAACTGGAAGAACTTACGGAGGAAGCACAGGCACTGGTGCAATTTTTAGGTATTAAAATAGATGAAACCGGTGTAGAAAAAGAATAATATGAATATTTTGTTACTTGCCGACGAAAAATCCAAGTATTTATACGATTATTATGAGCCCGAGCGTGTAAAAGACATCGACCTTATCATTTCCTGCGGAGACCTGCCGCCGGAATATCTGTCTTTTTTTGTCACGCTCTGCAATGTGCCCCTGCTCTATGTCAGGGGAAACCATGATAAAAAGTATGATGTTAAACCGCCGGAAGGCTGCATCTGCATTGAAGACGATATTTATGTGCATGAGGGCATACGCATTCTGGGCCTGGGCGGTTCCATGGAATATATTCCGGGTGCCTCAGACCAGTATACGGAACAGCAAATGCGCCGGCGGGCGGCAAAGCTGAAATTCAAATTATGGAAGCATAAAGGCTTCGATATTCTGGTAACACATGCCCCGGCTTATCATATCAACGATATGGAGGATTTGCCGCATCGGGGATTTGCCGTTTTCCGGACATTAATGGAAAAATATGAACCTAAGTTTTTCTTTCACGGGCATGTACATGCCAACTACGGCAGAAATTTCAAGAGAATAGATTCTTATTGTAATACGACAATCGTAAATGCTTATGATTATTATATTGTGAAATATCCTCCGGAAGATTTATAAATCCTTCTTCCTATACCGGTACCACGCTGCCGCATAGGCAGCCAGTATCACTCCTGTTCCTATGCTTATCATTGTGCCGTTCCATTTTCCGTCCGTAAAAATATCAGCGGCATTAGCATAATAAAACGGCGTGATATACTTTAAATTTTCAATCGCAGGAACGACGCGGCACATCATATCGGCGGCAAAGAGCAAAACAGCAATACCAATCCCTATACCAGCCGCAGCCCTTTTTACAACAGCGGAAAGGAAGAAACACACCGTTCCCACCTCAAGCTGCATAAGCGCCGACGCGCTGTGATACAGCACAAACTCTTTTCCGTCTATTTCCTCCCCCATCATCACAAATCCAAAAAAATACAAGACAATGCAGATAACATTAAACAGCACAATATTACTAAATACCGCCAGATATTTTGAAAACAGAATACTTCCTCTTTCAATCGGCAATACATTCAAAAACTCTGTCGTATGAGCGCTTTGTTCTTTGGAAATCATATCCATTCCCAGCATTGCCGCAAACATAGCTCCTCCAAGTCCGTGCATCATGGCAATTTCGGTAGCGTAATAACCCTGCAGGGTGGCAAGACTCATCTTATCCATGCCAAGTGCGGCGGACATCATCCCCAGATTAGAAAAAGTGGCCGAAATATCTTGTATGGACTCTTCAAGGCTTGTATACAGCAAAATACAGCCAAAGCAGATAAACCCTACGCATAATGCCCATATCATCAGGCTTTTTCTATTCATTTTCATTTCATGTTTATATAACGTCATTTTCATTCTAATTACCATACCTTTCTCTCAGCCTGCAGCTCTGTTTTTATCATTTTTCATAATAGTGTCTGAAAACTTCGTCTAATTCCGGCTCCTCAATCGTAATATCCGAAATATCATGTCCCGCAAAGCCCGCAAACAAGGCGTTTAAATCTCCCTGATACACAAAATCCTCTTCTTTGCCATCCCGTACCATGCGGACTTTCTTTGCATTTGTCTTCGTCAGATTCTCTACGGTATCGGCACAAATCACTTCGCCCTCCCTGATAATTGCGGCATGTCGGCAGTATTTCTTTATTTCCGGTAATACATGGGAAGACAGAAAGCAGGTCGTTCCCTGCCTGTTATACTCCATAATCAGTTCAAAAAACTCCGCCTGTATCAAAGGGTCTAATCCGCTTGTCGGTTCATCAAAAATGAAAAGCCCCGGCTTATGCTGCATAGCGCAGACAATGCTTACTTTCTTGCGGTTTCCCAAAGATAAGTTCTCAATTCTTTTATCAAGGTCTACTGAAAGTCTCTCACAGAGCATTGCAGCCTCTTTGGAGCAATCCATCCCTCTCATATCCGCGGCAAGGCGAATCACATCTTTTACTTTCATCGCAGGATAAAACATCGCTTCCGACGGCATATAACCGACCTGTTTCAAAATTTCCCTGCTCTTTTTCTTCACATCCATACCAAAGACCTGCACTTCTCCCTGACTGAATGTAAGCAGTCCGAGAAGCGTACGGATTGTCGTGGATTTTCCCGCACCGTTCGGCCCAAGAAAGCCGTAAATATCCCCTTTTTCCACTTGAAGGGACAGATTCTTTACCCCCCTGTTCTTTCCGTAATTCTTGGTCAGATTTTGAACGGATATTGCTTCCATATTCACTCCTCCTCTTTTCTTTTTTTAAACGCTTCAAGTTCCTGATTAAGCTGTGCAGTGTCGATGTCTCTCTTTATCTTATAAATCAAAAATACACACAGATAACAAAGCAGCATGTAAAAAAAGTAGCAGGCTGTCGCAGTCAGATTCCTGTCATACCAGCGGAAAAAGAAACTGGCCGCCGTATATAATACCGAGCAAAAAAGCGTCCGTATCACCACATGCACATCAATTCGCTCCGCTTCATCAAAGTTATGCAAAAGATATACCTGTAAATAACTCATGGCGTATGCTGTCAAAACTATTTCTATCATCCGTATAATGCTTGCATATAAACTGCCCTGCATCACCTGATATGCAAAATAAAAAAACAAAATAATCGCAAAATACAGACACGCCTTTATCTCAATACCGATTTCTAAGGATATAAACTTCTTCATTTTATTCATCGTTCTTCCCCCTTTAAGACTCTTCTTAACTCTTTGGCGTAACGTCTGGAGATAATGATATGTTCCCCGTTATCCATCATTGCATCAATCCTGCTGCCGGGCATACTCTTTAATCTGTCTATCCGATAAATATTAATAATCGCAGCCTTGCTGCACCGAAAATAGCCTTTTTCAGCATACAATGTTCCGAAAAGAGTCAGTGTAAGCGCCGTCCTATATACTTCCTCCTGTGTATACACAAAAGTAATCCCGTCCACACTCTCTAAATAAATAACATCTGAAATGTTTATAAAAAACTGCTGTCCCTCATTTGTAACAGCCAGTTTTTCTGCCTTTCCCTCCACATATTGGACAATGTCTTCTATCTGTTGTGTCATCTGCCGGTATCGAACAATGACTTCTTCATTTCCCGTATCTATCTGCTGCAGCGTAACTCTCATCCTGATAACCATGCCTTTCTTTCCGCCTGCCGGTTCCTGTGCCGACCTGCATGTTTTCTTTATATTATATTTTCTGCCGGAAAACAAGAGGGATTCCGGTAAACTGCACTTTTTGTCTGATAAAGTGCAGATTTTCATATTTCCTGCAACCAAACCACGATTTTGTTTATCTAATGGGATGAAAAGGATATAATATAGCGAAAGAGAGGACGGTGCGATGGAAGAGATGGAACATTTGGTCAGTATGGCGCAGAAGGGAGACACAGATGCATTTGTTAAATTGATAGAGAACAGTCGGGACACATTGAAAAGAGTTTCCTTTGCGTGGCTGAAAGATGAAAACGATGTGGCGGACGCGATACAGGATACGATACTGGACGCTTTTGCAAACATCGGACAGCTAAAGAAAGCGGAATATTTTAAAACATGGCTTGTAAAAATTCTTATCAATAATTGTACAAGAATCTACAGGAAAAACAGAAAGCTTTTAAAATTTGAGGTGAGCGCAGACAGGTTCCGGAAAGAAAACTTGCCAGTCGATATCCGGGAGGATGCAGTAGGTGCCGAACTGGAATTTTTTGATCTGCTGAAAATTCTCCCTGAGGACAGCAGGGTAATCTTTCAGATGTATTTTGGCGAGCAGTTTACGATAGCGGAGATTGCAGAAATATTACATATGAAAGAAAATACGGTGAAAAGCAGGATACACAGAGGAAAGACTCAACTGCGCGAGCAGATGGAAAGAGAAAACCGCCGGGCAAGATAGGGAATTGGGAAAGGAGCAGGAGTATGAAAAAAACATATTCAGAAGATGATTTAAGAGATATTTTATCCGTTTCCATACAAAATGAAACGGTAGACAGCAGAATTACGGAGACTCTGGAGTGTATCAGACAGGATGCTCATAAGGACAGTAAAAAAGGGGCAAATGCTAATGCGCAGAAAAAAGGAAAAAGAAACAAGCGCACCGGATGGAAAAAGGTGATTTACGGCGCAGGAACCATAGCGGCTGCTATTTTTATAGCGCTTTGTGTCTGTGTGGCAAATCCGTCCCTGGCTGCAAACATTCCGGTTTTGGGGAATATTTTTGCAAGGGTGCAGGACGTTTTTCCTTTCGGAAGGCTTCCGGAGGAGGAGACCACGAAGTTGGAGGCTGATAACTATCAGGCTCAGAGTCAGGGCATTACGATTACCTTCACGGAATATTATGCCTCCAATCAGGCGGTTTTTGTCGGTGTCCGCATAGAAAATGATGAGGAATTCCCGGAATTTGCCACCATGGGGGATGGAAATTATCAGCTTATACAGGTAAGTACACAGGAAGAGTATTCTTTCCGGGATACGGGAATAAGCTATTCCCGGGACATTGAAGGCAGATTGGAGGATCCGTACACATTTGTGGGAGTGATGCGTATAGACTACGATTCCATCATTGTGGACATGAGTAGATACTATGCCGCCCACGATGAAGCGGAGAGAAAAGGCGAAGAAACGCCGGAACTTGAGGATTATTATCTGGATTATT
>CAMWMM010000011.1 GCA_947175285.1 uncultured Lachnospiraceae bacterium | reverse complement strand
TCCTTTCACTGTTCATAGCAATTTCTACACATCTTAGGTATATTCCCATTCAAATGCAGCTTTCTAAAGTCTTGATACTTATCATTATTCCACTCATTAATAAAATCGAGTGCATCACCCATATCGCAAGTATTACTATCGCATACGGCACAACATGGAACAATCCTCATATCTGCTGATATATATGCTCTGCCAAACAGCCATGCACAAATCTTGTCCTTCTTTTTATCATATATATACTTATCCTTCCCATCCCAGAATGTAACCGCAATTCCTAATTCTTGCCCTCGTTGAATTAATTTCTCCGCAAATTCATCCGTAAATAAATCTGTCACCTCTTTTGCATTATTAATTGCTGTCCAATTATCTTTTCCCCAATCACTAATTGCTATAGAATATGTTAACCTTGAAAATTTCATCTTCGCTGCTAATTCAAGCAACTCCTCTACTTCATTTACATTTTCTTTTTGCACCAACATCCAACAGCTTGTTCTCCACTGTTCTCCTTTTGTCTGAGCATAATCATTTAACATCCGACAATTATCTACAACCTGCTCAAAACAACTCCCCTTGCGAATGCTCTCAAAAGTTTCCTTTTTAGCTCCGTCTACAGAAATTTGTATTTCCCCAATTTGTGAATCTATCATTTTTTTATAGTTATCATTAAGATGCAACAAAGAAGCATTCGTAGTCGTTCTTACCCATATATGATTCATTACCGCATAATCAACCATTTCAAAAAAGTCAGGATTTAATAATGGTTCACCCATTCCTTGTAATTTTACTTCGATGAGTCCTTGTTGCATATCTATAGACTTTTTAAAATCGGAAAAAGACATATTGGCAGGTCTATTATTCCCAATTTCACTCATAAGACACATTGTGCATCTAAAATTACAATGACTACTTACTTCGTAATCCATCTTAATTGGCAGGTAATTACACTCCGCATCATGCCCCCCCCTAGCTGATTTTAGATATTTCTCATAATTTTCTTTACATAAGAGATTATCCTCAAAACGCAACTTCATTATTCTATCATATTCTATTTCATTCGCCTTTGGTCTTGGTAGCATCTCATTCTTTCTCCTTATATTCTATCTGCAAGTTCACACGCCGAAGCAATACATTGATTTATATTTAAATACTTATATGTTCCTAACCTCCCTAACGTATACACTCCATTAGGTAAACTACTCATATATTTTGCTGCTTTATCCTGTTCACTCTTAATATTGTAACTATACAATTTATTACTATGAGAAGGTATCTCCATCACAAGCAACGTAGAATCAGCTTTATGTCCTGTCAAATTCTTATATTCTACAATTCTGGTGAATTTTTCATCGTTCGGATAATGTATAAAATGACGACCTTCTCTAAAAATATGCTCCACCGGAAGCACTATCTTATAAAAATCACGTCCCATATACCGCAATTCTCCATAACAGTTCTCCATTAAATCATCCAACGCAATCGTAGAAATAATAATATCACCCTTGATTATTTCTTCTCCAATATAAACTTCTTTCTTTTCCAAATCTACTTTTTCTACATTTGTATTTAAATACACTTTACTATTTCTAACACAATATTCAAAGAATCTATTATACCCAGTTTCTTCAATAGGATAAGCATGTAACTGATTCTCTGTTGATGCTGCCAAACGACACATCCTATCTCCATGCTGTATGGGAGAACCCTTTACTGTCCATGAAAAATCTTCAAACACTTTATTTGTTTCCACTTCCCACATTTTCTCTGTATACGTTTTAACATATTTCCCATAAAGTGTTGGACCAACCGCATTTATCCAGCCATCTTCTAAATTTGTTGCTGTATTAACTTTGGGACAATTTTCCAGTTCCTGCAAAATCTTATCTTTATCCGGCATGATCTGTATATCATCCCAATGAATTGGATAACCATAAAATTGATGATCCTGCTCAATATAAGTATCTAACATTAATGGAAATGTCCTTAATTTTACAATCGGATTAATGTAATCAAATGCCTTTCCGTCAGTGATAGCCAAAGGTCTTGGTCCTTCTGTATAAGGATGTCCTCCATAAAAAAAAGTATAGCATCCACCGCCTAAGTAACCATTTTTTTCTATAACAACCGTTTCAACCCCTCTTTTATCCAATTCATTAGCTATTGCACAACCTGATACTCCTCCGCCTAGAATAATCGCTTTCATAAAATCATTTTCTCCTTCAATTTAATAAAAATTTAACAATTACTGTTTTCTATAATATGCTTTAATAACATATCCATCAATTCCCGTAATTTCAATAAAGGAATCATTTGGTTCAAATATTCGAGGTTTTTTCTTTTCATCTGTTAATATACTTTTATATATTTTATATCCTTGAATTTCCGGCAATTGGTATTCTTCAAAAATAAATGCTCGTATTTTGTTATGAATCTCAAAAGAAGTTCTTGCCAGCTCAATATTAGCTTCTCTATAATTCAAATCTTTTCCATAATTAATTGTAGATCCAACACATTCCTGTGGCACTGATACATATTCACCAGTTATCAATTGAGAAATAGTTTCTTTAAACAATTCAAATCCATATTTCAAATACTTGTAATATAAATCTCTTTCTGTATCTTGTAAGTCAATATCAAAAAATTTTTGACTAATAATATTTCCGGAATCAATTGATTCATCAATCTCATGGATAGTTACACCTGAAGTTTTCTCACCATTTATAAGCGGCAATATTGAAGTATACATTCCCTTGTATTTGGGAAGAGGAGCAAAATGCATATTATATAATTTTTTACTTTTAAATCTATCAGGTTTAATTATTTTTTCATATTGCAAAGATATGAATACCAAGTTCTCTATTTCATATAAATCTTCCAATTTCACAATTGGAAGATCATGCTTCCGTGCTGATTGTATCAATGACTTCTGCCATGAATCATATGGAGGAACACACTCATTCGGGATTACCATCAAGTTCTCTTTTCCCATACATTTTTCATTCACCAAATATTCTAATGCATCTACTGCTATATTGTTTTTTCCTGCTATACAAATCTTCATCATATTTGCCTCCTTATTAACAATCTTAAGTAATTTTCAATAATCTATCGTAATAGTAAGATTGTCGTTTATCCATACTTAAGAAATAGCAAATACAATATATATATATATATATTAGTGAGACTACTTTTCGCCCCCCCCTTGTCGTTCACAAGCTGTTTTGCCGGTACTCCCACAAAAGTACCCGAATCCTTTATATCTCTTATAACTACTGCCCCAGCACCAATCATACAGTCACAATGTATACTCACATTATTACTAACTATTGCTCCTGCACCAATCCACGTTCTCGCCCCTACTTCTATCTCTCCTGCCAAATGTGCCCCAACAGCAACATGCACATAATTACCTACTCTGCTATCATGATCTAATGACGAATCCGTATTAATGATACAGCCTTTTCCTATAGCACTTCCTGGCTGAAGAATTGCACCAGCCATTACCACAGAACCAATCCCTATTATCACATCATCCGCTATCACAGCATTGGGATGAATCAATGTAGCAATATTCTTTTTTTCACGTTCTAAAGTTTCAAGAAACCATTGACGAGTTTTGGCATTTCCAATAGCCACAATTACATCTTCATCATGCTTTGCAATATCCACGGTTTTCCCAATTATCGGCCATCCCCCGTACTCGCTTTCTGTTTTATTATCATCAAAAAATACAATATCCTCATATCCTGTTCTTATTGCAATATCAGCTAAAACTTTCCCATGACCACAGGCCCCAATAATTGCCAATTTTTTCATCATATACCCTTTCCTATTGCAATAACTTTTTCGTAGTCTCTATAATATAATCTAAATCATTGTCAGAAATTTTATAATGTATCGGCAAAGATAATTCTCTCTCATAAAACTGTTCACTAACTTCACAACACACATTACTGTAACCCTTTTGCTGATAATAAGAATTTTTATAAACAGGGTAATAATGCACGCCTACACCTATTCCGGCTTCTCGATACTGCATATACAAAGTCTTACGCTTACTTTTATTTACCAACACCGGATATAAATGATATGCGCTTATTCCATCTGAGGACTGTTTTGGCAACACAATCTCACTTAATCCTTGTAACTCATTATCATATATTTGGGCAATTTCCCTTCTTCGCCTTACTAATTTCTCAATTTTTTTAATCTGACTAATGCCTAAAGCACATTGCACATCCGATAATCTATAATTATATCCTAATGACATTTGCTCTGAAAACCATGGTCCCTCTTGCATCATCTTTTCTTCTGTCTTCACCATACCATAAGCTCGAAATAACTTTAATTTTTCATATAATTGCTTATTATTTGTAGTTATCATACCACCTTCACATGTTGTCATTTGCTTAACCGGATGAAAGCTAAAAACAGTCATGTCTGATAAACTACCAACTTTATTTCCTTTATATATTGCTCCAATAGCATGAGCAGCATCCTCAATAACAAGCAACTGATTATTCTTTGCAATCTCATGAATACCCTCCATATCACACGGTTGACCAGCATAATGAACTGCAATAATTGCTTTTGTTTTTTTCGTAATCTTTTTCTCTATTTCACATGGGTTAATATTATAAGTATCCTTATCAATGTCCGCAAAAACTGGTGCTCCGCCACAATACAATACTGCATTACTTGAAGATATCCATGTATTCGGTGTTGTAATTACTTCATCGCCTTCCTGTAAGCCTATTACCGCACATGCAGCATGTAAAGCAGCAGTTCCGCTTGAAACTGCTACTGCATACTTTGCTCCAACATATTCCGCAACTTTCTCTTCAAATTCATTTACAGTAGGCCCCCCTGTCAGATACTCTTTTTTTAAAGCCTCTGCTACTGCTTGTATATCATCTTCTTCAATACACTGTGTACTATATGGTATCATATTTTTGCTCCTCTTTATCTCCATTTTCCAGTTGAAACTGTAGTATTTTTTCTTTTATCTCTTTCATAAATGCCACTACTTTTTCAGTATCTTTTGGTTCCGGACTCCACTCAGGAAAAATATTACTTTCCTCTGTAAACGGTCCCAGTTTAACTTCATAATAAACTACCTGCTCCGTAAGAGGTATTTGCATGTGATAAATATTGGGATCAATTCGATAGGTATGATAATGCTCCCTAGATAATTCAAAAACATCTCGTATTTGTCCGTCATCTTGAAAAAGAATCACTAACATTGCTCCATCCACAATTGTATGCGATTCTGTTGTATACAAATGCTTATCTGGTCTTCCATAATCATCTTTACTTCGGACAATGAACATTTCATGTAAATTATCTTGTGCGCTATGTTGCATGCATAACCTATATTTCCCACTATGATTTTCTTTTGCAGCCCTTTTCAAATTATTTATGACCTGATTATTTATTCTAATTAAACTTTCTTGATTAAAATATACTTCTTTTTGCATTCAAATTACCTCATTCAAAGAAAATAAAACTATAGTCGCCTGTATATCCCCACTCTTTATACAGCCATTCCCACTCATCCACTGAATAATAGCTTGCACAAGTAAGCTGCCAATACAACATATTTACTTCTTCTCTGTCATTGCGGAAAGATTCCACCATAATATAACTATTTTTCTTGCTGACACGCTCTATTTCCTGTACTGCTTTTTTCAAATCATATACTTTCAAGTTGTGCAGAGTTGTCAAAGAAATTACTAAATCAAACTTATTATCTCCAAAAGGGATATCCTGCGCCTGTCCATATTGTAATTTACTACGCACTTCTTCTTTTGCATGTTCTAGTGCATATTGTGAGATATCAATACCATATATATCTATCCCTGGCACTACCTGTGTTAATTCATACAAAAGATGGGCCATACCACATCCTACATCTAATACCTTTTGTCCCGGTTTTAACTGGTAATGCTCGGCTAATTTTTGTGCAACGCTTTTCCATCTGCCATCATAACGATAGCCGCCATAGCCATACTTTCTATCTCCGTCCCAATAATCATATCCATACTCTTTTGCTACTTTTGCACATTCAGCCTTATCATCACTAGTTACACGTCCAATGTAATCTCGCTTTGTTGCTTTGTGTAATTCTGATACAAAATCAATATATGCCATATATAATTACTCCTCACTAAAACAATTCTTTGATTTCATGACATATTTTTTCTACTCCAATGCCATTCATTTCCTTCACCTGCGCATATGTGCCATATCCGCTTGAAAATCCATGCAAGCCCAAACGTTTAAACTGTACTCCTCGTCCGGACTCTGCTATTACTTCTGCCACTGCACTGCCCAATCCACCGATAATATTATGATCCTCTATCACAACTATTTTCCCGGTTTCTTCTATTGCCCGCAAAATAATTTCTTTATCAATTGGTTTAATCGTATGGATATTAATTATTCTTGCCTGAATTCCTTCTTTATCTAGCAATTCAGCTGCCTTTAATATGTCATTAAGAATGCTGCCTGTACCAATTAAAGTGACATCATTTCCCTCTTTTACAGTTACTCCCTTACCAATTTCAAATGCATAATCTTCACTATATATTTCAGATTCCTTATTAGTTCCAAGGCGCAGATAAACCGGTCCATCATATTCATAGGATGCAACCGTAGCCTTTTTCACTTCCAAAGGACTTGCCGGGCACAAAATCGTTAAATTAGGTAAAGAACGCAGCCCCCCCAAGTCTTCTGTTGAATGATGTGTCGGCCCTAATGCGCTATAAACTTCACCCGCACCGGTTCCGACAATTTTAACATTTTGCTTCTGCAAGCAAATATCATTTCTAATAAACTCAAAGGCGCGATATGCAAGAAAAGCTCCTATCGTATAAGCAAACGGTATTTTCCCACAACTTGCCATACCGGCCGCCACACCTAACATATTTGCTTCCGATATACCTAAATTTAAATACTGTGCAGCTAAATCTTGTCTGTATTTATCATACACAATTGCACCATTATCAGATATCAATGCATATACTCTTTTATCCTTACTTGCCAAATCATACAAGGTATCCAAATATGCTGTTCTCATTTTTTTCTGCACCCTTCTTTATTTTAAATCTTCTTCTAAGAGTCCCAATTCTTCCATCAAAATTGGTAATTCTTGTTCGTTTGGCATACGATAATGCCAAATCGGAACATTCTCCATAAAAGAAACCCCTTTTCCCTTTATCGTATTAGCTATTACCAATGTCGGTCTTCTCTTCTGTCTGGTCAATAATGCCTCCTTAATTTCAGCATAATTATGTCCGTCAATCTCTACTACATTCCATCCAAAAGCTTTCCATTTATCAGCAAAAGGCTTCATATGTACAATATTTTCTAAATCATCCATTGCTTGAAGTTTGTTATGATCTACAACAACCGTCAAATTATCCAACTCTAACGTTGGCGCTGACAGCGCCCCTTCCCAGATAGATCCCTCCTGACATTCACCATCCCCAAGCACTACATAAACATGGCTCTTTCTATCATCTACTTTATTAGCATAAGCAATTCCTATTGCATATGACAATCCATGTCCTAATGCTCCGGTAGATGCTTCTACACCGGGAATTTCATGCATCTTTGGATGTCCACCCAACTTCGAGCCGACTTGTCCAACATTCCTTAATTCACTTTCCGGAAAATATCCCGCCTTTGCAAGTGCTGCATACAAAGCATAGCTTGCATGCCCTTTACTTAAAACAAATTTATCTCTTTCTTCCCAATTAGGATTAGACGAATCATATTTCAATATATCATCGAAATATAGTACACTGATAATATCAGCCATAGAAAAAGAAGCTCCCATATGCCCGCCACCTGCAAAATGTGCAATTTTGTAAATTTTCTTTCTTATATCTCTTGCTATCTCTTCTATTTTCTCCATATTTTTCCCTCATCCATAAGCTCATATAATTATATTATCATATGTTCCTCATTTCGCCTTATGATACAATTCATTCGGAATAGCATATAAAACTGTTTCCGAAAAAATCAAAGCGTGATGGCGAATGCAATAATGATAATTTTGCAATTCTCTCATTAAATAATTTGGAATTCTATAATAATCTTCTAAACTATGATAAATAGAGATGGCTAAAATCGGCCTATCTCGTTTAATCGTTTTTATACCTCCACACAACGCAGGATATTCTGCTCCCTCTATATCCATTTTTATAAAATTACAATATTTATCTTCAAAGTAAGAATCTAAAGAAAGTACTTCTATCTGATTATTAGTTTTGTAGCTAACTATCCTTGAAGAAGTATCCTTATCTCCATCAAAATACAATATCCCTTCTTTACTCCACAATCCTTTATTTATACACACTTGTATTCCGTCTAATTCATTTTTAGAAGATTGCAACAATAATTTATTATAGTTATCTTCATCTGCCTCAAAACAATACCACCGTTCTAAGTTTATATTATAATTTTTTATAGCTTGATATAATTCTCCCATATAGCTGCCTCCATCCACTAAAGACAGCGGTTCATAAAGTACCGATAATACCTCTGGAATGAAATACTGTTCATGTTCTGTACAAATATCACTAAGAATATTGGAATCTTTTGTATCTAAGTATGTACATAAGCCCTCCAATACTTTTCGTGACTCTGCATCAATAAACTTATTTGCTAACAATAGACATTCTCTTTTAAAAAGTTTTACCCTACCTTCATCATCAAGTCCACCTACAAGAGAATTCAATCTATAAACATTATCTAACCAATTATACATTTCAAAAACATCTATATTCTCTACTTCATTTAATCTCCCCAAAATCAATTTCCCATATATAGACGTTAAAATAACTGAAACTCTATTAAATTGATTGCATATATCTTCAAATTTTTCATAGGAAATAATTTCAATATTTTCTATTTTTGATCCACATTTATTAATATCGTCGTCAATAATATATGATATATTTATTTGATATGGTTTCAATAGTTCAAGTATTCGTCTACAAGTTATTCCCCCACCATATAAAACTACCATAGATTGATATAATTCACTTGGTATATTATCTTTTACTATTTTTTTCATTTTCACTTTTATACCCTTAATTTAATCCTTAATTTTATTTACAATCTAAATAAAATTAATATGATTTCTGTCTAAACTATAAAATGTATTTAATAACTCATTTCTATCATCATAAACACAGTGATGATTGCATTCTTTCTGTGGAGCAAATTCCTGATATCTTCTTATAACATCTTTTGAAAACCACAAATCTTTAAATGACTGGTTTTTTAAATCACCTACCATTCCTTCTTTCACATATGCCTTATCATGACAAAAGTACACTTTGCTATCTGCTGCGATTACTGTGAAAATTCTATTAACAAAACATTTATCGTAACAGCGATGAAATACTAACGCCGAATCAAAATCACCTTCATATTTATTGATAACTCTAAAGCCTTCAGCTTCTAAATCCTCCTTCGCCCGATGAATCTGTTCTATCACATTTTCCTTAAATGGTTGATGATATTCAAATAAATCTTTAGTAACACGCGCCGTATATTTAATATGATTAACTCCTAAATCTTTAATCATTTTTGCCATCTCATATGTCTGATGCGCATTCTCATGATTGATAACAAAGTTAACTCCCAGTTCACAGTTACTTTGTTTTATCTTGGAAAATTGATAAATATTATCACACACCTCGTTAAAAGCCTCTAATGGTAATTGCCTTACTTTTGCATAAGTTTCTGCATCTGCAGCATCAAAGGAAATTCTGACCCACTTAGCGCTTGCCAATACCTCTGCTCTTTCCTCTTTTAATAGCTGTCCATTTGTAATGATTGACAAATCAATACCTGCATCTAAAATTTTTTGCATTGTTTCAACTATATATGGATATACTAATGGTTCTCCACCACCACTAAATGTAACTGCCCTTACACCCATACTAGCAATATCAGATATAATTTCCTGCATTTTATCCCAAGGAATCTGATCTTGCCTGTTTACAGAATCACGTAGGCCCAATTCACTATCTGCATAACTGCAATAATAACATTTGTGATTACAATAGTTGGTAGGCTTAATACGAATATAAATCGGAGCTATTCTTTTTCCTTCATTAATATCATTAAGTGCTTGTGCATGAGCAAATATTTTCAAATTACTATAAGGTGTCGCTTTCTCCATTATCATTCTCCTATCAAATAAAATTCACATGTTCTCCCGGATGTTTTAGCTCGTCCAAATATTTATTAATTTCATCCAATCTACAGGCTTCCCTACATATTTTATTAATATCAAGTGCATTTAATTTTTTTATAATTTCCTGCCGCCTTGTGCCTTCCCAAATTTCTTCAAATGACCATTCGTAAATATTCCCGTAACAAAATTCTTCCGTTCCAATATGCGCTACGCAAGGCCATACGTTCCCTTTCGCATCAATATGCGTCATAAAAGGCAATCCATAACATTGTTTATAACATTTTTCATGGTGCATCTTTTTCATCGCATTCGCCCGAAAATAGATAGAAAAGTCGTCAGATGTATATTGCTTCACTTCTTTCTCCAAATCAAGCATTTCATCATAATCGATTTCAAACTTATTCTCACTGTGCAAATGCTGTGAATACGGCTTTATTGTTAAATAATCTACCCCTATTTCCCGTAGCTGCTTCGCCATATCAGGCAACTGGCGCATATTATCCGGTAAAAGCAAACATTGAACACCCAATGTTGTAGTTAATTTTCTATCCTTTTTAATTCTTACCGCATCTGACAGATTTTCTTTAACCCGTCCTAAATCTCCGCTCTTTCCTCTTTGTATTTTATCATAAGACTCCTCTTCCATACTTGCAACACTGAAACGTATCCAAGTAAATGCTCCAAGGCATTCTTCGGCTTTTTCCTTTGTGAACAAAGCGCAATTAGAACTCATTGCCACATCCACACCACATGCCTTAATCCCATTCGCTATATCCGGCATATCCTTATTTAGCAAAGGCTCACCTTCACCAGAGCAGATAACACTTTTCAGACCTTTTGTCGCCATCTGCTTAATATCCCGCAATATAATATCCTTATCTAAAAATGCCGGCTGATAACCAATATAATCTACCGCACAAAATACACAACGATGATTACAGGCGCCGCTTGGCGATATCTCAATTTCAATCGGATAAATATTCTCCCCACCAAGCCAACGTGCTACTGCCTCTGGATGATATATTAACTTATGGGAGTCCATTCTGATATTTTCTGCCATAATCTCTGTACACTCCTGTTTATTAATACTGCCCTTTTCCGGTATTTGTGTGTTATATGATTACTTAAGCCGGCTACTAACCACTGCATTTGTTGATAAGCTAAGCATATCATTTACCAAATCCATAATTGATGGGATTTCATCATCAGTTTTCCTTGTATAATAGACAAAAAAGAATTTATCCCCTTTACTCTTTTCAGATGTTAATACGTTAGATACGCTTTTAAAAGCGCACGGGTGCTGTAGCTCCGGAAAAATTATTTCTATATTGCCGAATTCCTGTTTTCTGAATCCACTGTTAAATTGGTCTGCATAAATTATCAGAAAATCAAAATCCAATTTATCTTTATTTTTCTGTGCAAACTTTTGAAAAACTTCTAACCATTTAATATGTACTTCATTTTTTTCTAAAGTCGCCTTCCATCTTTCTTTTTCATTTTCATCAGCATTTCGCATTTTCTCTTTAATTTCTTGTATTTCAGTCCGTCCTGCTTGCAAAGCCCTGTCATTAATGATAAAAGGCAGACCAAGAGCGTTCAGGTACTTTTTTAATTCAATGAACTCTTTTTCTATATGTTCAAGCCTGGTTTCCTCGCCTTGAAAAATTGCCTGAAACTCGGCTTCTGTCTTCCACAATGGATGCTTCCGGCATCGTCTGTTATAATATTCTTCAGCCAGTCTATCGTCCTCCAGATTTTTCATCAAATATATAATATCTGAATCTCCTATCAGTCTGATTTTCCCGGCTCCATCAATATCTACCCCATCAACTGACAAAAATGCTTCCGACAAATTTTCAGATTTTAATTTTTGTTCAATGACCTGCTGCATGACATTTTCAATAATATATGCTTCGTATAATACCGTTGGATGATTCTGAATCCATTTTCGCTCTGCATCATGCGCATATACTACATTTTCTATTACACTGACCGCCGACTTGTTAAAGCATATTTTATAATTTTCCTGGTTCTCCTCAACACATATACTATTTAATAACCGGATATAATCAATGGCTACCGTATCAAATCCCGTTACATAAGAATCCCTGATAAGGTAATCCATTTTGTCCACATCAATAATTTTTGAGTTTAACAGTTCAATCAAACAGTTCATACAACTCTTATCGGAATTCATATCATGGGTATACTTATAACCGGTAATACATCTGGCAAAGAAAGAACGCATTTTCTCCGGTATAATATCCGAAAATGCTTGTAAGGATATAATCACACTCATCAACTCATGAGGCGCTGCTTTATATGCTTTATCATCAATCTCTTTTCCCAGTCCGGCATCATTAGTCAAATCAATGATTTTTTCATGCAGTTGTTTTCGCTCTCCTCCAAACAAATAAAACCTTTCTCCCGTATGTGAAAAAGGCGCATGTCCTACATCATGCAACAGACATGCCAATTCAAAAATCTTAATATACTGATTAATATCTTGTGAAATATACCGTGATTTGTCTTCTATTTCAGCATGAAACGCTTCTGCAGCTATTTTCCCCAAATGATATACGCCGATGGAATGTACGAATCGATTATGTACCGCTGAAGAATATAGCGGTGAATAACTGGTCTGTATAATATCACGCAGGCGCTGGAACACCGCCGTATCCACCACCTGCAAAACCAAGTCTTCTTTTATCTCAATATATCCATAAATCGGATCTTTGAATCTTTTATTTCCCACAAATTATACTCCTGCCGTTTCTTTTGAAATAGACGATGCCCGAAAAGCTTCAATCACCTTGACAGATAAAGAAACGCAAAAACGCTTCCACAATTGCATAGAAGATATCCCTTCTTTTAAACGAATTCCTTTCGCTCCATCTCTTTCAAAGGGTTCAAACATATCTGTATAATCTTCCAACATTGCAGTCTGACTTTCTCTTGATATCACCAAAACCGCTTTTGTTTCCCCATCACTATTCAATACGCCCACAACCTGTGCGCCATAGTCATCCAATTCCTTGAAAAGAACCTCACGCTGCCCTTTCTTCTCTATAAGTTCAATGAATGCATTTGCAACTAAATCCTCAATTTCAATATAAATGTACATGTCAAACACTCCTATGTTTTATCCTACTCTTACTATATGCAACTTGAACATAAAATATCCTATGACTACATTTAAAGTTTAACAGTTGAAAAATAGCATGTCAATATAATTTTTCGTTTTTCCACACATTATCCACATATTTATCCACAAGCCAAAAACAAATATATCTTATGTTTTTTATATTTTATACATTCATCAACGTACTTGCATATTTCAGTACATTCACTTTCTCTACTGCTTCTTTATTTCCCACAATATTCGCTCCAAGCGCTCCTCCGATATTACCCATAAAAGTACCAACTTCAATCGGCGCGCCTGCTGCTGCATATAAGCCTGCAACTGCAAAAAAAGCATCGCCCGCTCCCACTGTATCTTTTACTGTAAGCGTAAACGCCGGACAATTCACAATCATACCTCTTGTAATCCCCCAAGCACCATATGAGCCTCTTGTCAACCATCCATCTCCTTGCAAATATTCTGACAGTTTCTCTAAAGCTACTTCTTCATCATCTGCATGAACCGGAATCGCCAGCTTTAACTCTTTCTGATCCAACGTAAATACATTCGCTCGTTTATATTTTGTAATAACGTTTAATCCAAAATTAGAAGAATTAGCTTGACAATTCAAAATCAAATACTTCGCTTTCTTTTGAATTAATTCAATCACTTCCTCGTCAATCAACCCATGTCCGAAATCACATAAGAAAACAACATCACTACATTCTAACTTTTCCGATAGTTTTGCCTTAAAAGCCTCTTTGATGTCATTTTCATATTTCATCTTTTCAGGGATATTATTGACAGCAAGGACTTTACGATACTCTTCACGTTTCGCATTCCTAGTCAAATATCTATGTTTAATAATCGTTGGGAATTGCGAACTGTAGAAAAGATTTAGCTTGATGGAATCTGACAATTCTTCAAAAAGCCTCAATCTGATTTCTTCTTCATCACCTATAATAGATAATAATGTAACATTTTCTGTAAAACTGGAAAGATGCCTTGCTATCGCAATAGAACCACCCAAATATTCCTCTGAATGACGAATTCTGGCGGAATATCCCATATCTTTGCTCATAAGACCCTGCACACTGCAATAAGTATACTTATCAATAATAACATCTCCCACTACCAGAACATTGAGCTTACTTGCCATTTCTGCATAATTCCGAATATCCTGCATAGAGTATCTGGTCTTGAAGTCTTCCACATAATGTCTGACTTCTTCCGGAAGTCCGGACATTGCCGTATTAATTAATTTCGTAGAACTAAAGGTCTGACCGGTCGTATATTGTATCCTTCCGCCATGTTTCTCTACAAGTGCTTTTTCCTCTGTAATTTTGCCCGTAATATCATCCTCTGCCTTGGCATATTCCTCACCTTTAACATAAATATCCGGTTCTACGCATTCAATAATATCATCTACCGTATAACCTTCCGAAAGCAAAACATAATCGACACATTCTAAAGCTGCCAAAAATTTCATACGCATTTCATCATCGAAATACGGTCTTCCCGGTCCTTTTCGAACATATTTTGCCGCGGTGATAGAAACAACCAATACATCAGCCATTTCCTTTGCCTGCTCTAAATGGACAATATGCCCGGGATGCACCAAGTCAAAGACACCATGACACAACGCAATTGTTTTTTCTGCACTTTTCAATTCCGGTCTGATTTTTGTCTGAAATAATTCTTTTGAAACTATTTTATCCATGCAAATGACCTTAACCTTATCATGATTTATCTGTATATGTTACTTTCCAAGGTATTTAAACCAATCTTCAGTCGCTACACCAATGCTGTCCGGTGTCCATACCGGCGCTTCCCGCCAGTAATCAATGTTATCAAGGACGTTCTGAACTCCTTCCTCAAAAGTCACCTTTGCTTTCCAGCCCAGTTTATTTTCAATTTTAGTTGTATCAGCAAAGGTACAATCCGGTTCTCCCGGTCTCTTAGGAATATGAGTAATTTCACCGCCCAGTAATTCACATAAACGATTGACGGAATAAGTACCGCCGCTGCCTACGTTAAATGTATCCTGTACTACATCGGACATTGCTGCGGTATAAAAAGCGTCTGCGATATCCGTTACATAAGTAAAATCTCTTGTTTGATTGCCATCACCTACAACCGTAAATGGCTTCCCGGCTAGTTTCTGAGCCAGAAACACACCAAATACTGCCCCATATGTACCAGATGTCCTTGACCTAGTTCCATATACATTAAACAATCTTAATGTCACAACAGGCAGCCCATATACTTGTCCCCAATGCAGCACTGTTTCTTCTCCTAATCTCTTCGTCAGTGCGTATGGATACTGTGGTCTGATTTCTGCCGTTTCTTTGGTAGGATACTCATCCGGAATTCCATAGCAAGATGAAGATGCCGCATATACAAGTTTCTTGATTCCGGCATCTTTAGCACACTCTACTACATTGTACGTCCCTAAAACATTTGATGAATAGTAGTCCCATGGTCTTTGGATGGACGGCACGATATCCGCTAAAGCCGCAAAGTGGAAAATATAGTCAACATCTTTAAAGACCGGTTCAATCTCCTCTTTGTTCCTGATATCCATATGATATATTGTCAGATTCGGATTATCTTTCTGATGATCCAAATTTTGTGGTCTTCCCGTTGTCCAGTTATCGATTACCCTTACCGTATGTCCCTCTGCAAGTAATCTGTCTACCATGTGAGAGCCAATAAATCCGCAGCCACCTGTAACTAATGAAATCATACTTTATTTCTCCTTCTATTAAACATCTATGTATATATCAAGTTTACAATAAATTCACAAAATTACGCAAATCATGCAAAATATAATCCGGTTCTACAGATTGCTCTAAACGAGTTGTTCCATACCCAGATTCAAGCAGCACTGTCTTGATTCCCGCATTTTGCCCCATAAGAATATCGCTTGCCCTATCGCCAATCATATATGACTTTTCTAAAGCAATATTATAATCTTTACATGCTTGCTCCAATAATCCGATTTCCGGTTTCCTGCAATTACAGACCTTTCTGTATTTCTCGACTTTTCCTTTCGGATGATGTGGGCAATAATATACGGCATCTACTCCGGTTTTCTCAATCAAATATTGATTCATATCCAATAAAGCATCTTCTGAAAACAAACCTCTCGCAATGCCGCTTTGATTCGTAATTACTATACTATAATACCCTTTTTCTTTTATTTTTGCAATACATTCAGCCGTATAAGAAAAAATGTGCAATTCTGCAACAGACCGCACATAACTTCTTTCTTCTGCAAGCACGCCATCCCGGTCAAGAAATACTGCCGGTTTCTTTTTCATCTCCATGCTATATTGTCACTCCGTCCCGTTCCATAATCTCATCCACAATTTGCTGTAAAATCAGATTGTGAATTGATTCCACCATGCCATACTTTGCGCAAGGCACATAAACATTGATGTCCCCCATTTGTTTTACTTTATTATCCGGTTCAAATCCGGTAAAAGTAATGACAGTTGCTCCCTTGCGCTTTGCTACTTCTATTGCATTAACAATGTTCTGGGAATTACCGGAGCTGCTGATAGCGACTAGTAAATCATCCGGTCGTAATAGAAATTCCAATGGTTTTGAAAAAATATACTCATATCCATAATCATTTCCCATGCAGGTCGTTACTGCATTATCATAGAGACTGTAAGTATTCATGCCCCCGTTTTTCATAAAATCTGCTGTCATGTGACTGGCAATGGCAGAACTTCCGCCGTTTCCGATGAAAAACAGTTGTGAGGAATGCTGCTTATGCTCGGTAAATTCATTGACAAGCAGAGAAATTCCTGCATTGTAATCATTACATAATACGGAACTGGGAATAATAATCTTAGTATTATTTATATTTTCGATTAAATCTGTTATATATGAGTTATCCATGTCTGTACATTATACCTCTTCGCAATACTTTATCTCTAACTTTCTTTAATTTCATCATACGCTCTCCGTTGTTAACTTTTTTTAACTGAATTCTCCCATTCCAAAAACATAAGCAAATACCATATATTATATGTCCAAACATCATTTCGCATAAAATTATCCCACATTTTCCAGATTTCCTGATAATTAAAAATATCCTGTTTTATTACTGATAGGCTACTCAATACATCTTCTCCCCACTCCTTTAATCTACCTTGTCTTAGCCATTTGTCTATCGGAATACTAAAACCCGTTTTAGGACGGTTCATTAATTCCTGTGGGACATATTGATACAATATATCTTTAAGCACCCGCTTAGTAATATTCTCACTTTTTTTATACCGAAAGGGAAGTGACCATGTAAATTCAATTACATCCGCATCCAACATCGGTATTCTTGTTTCTAAGGAACATGCCATAGCAGCACGGTCTACTTTCACTAATATATCATCCGGATGATACATCTGTAAATCCATCAACATAACATTTTCTTGAGGTTCATCTAAAATCCAACTTTCACACAAATCATTTTTACTATATGCAACAATATCCTTTTTAAATATTTTTTTATTATATTCTCTTGTCCTAGCCCAATCATACAACCGCTCAGGCGACTTACACCCTAAAACCTTCCCTTTTTCTGCAAACGCTGTCTTATTAAAAAGAGGAATATTTCTAGCCGTCCATCCACCCAATCCCCTTAAGCACTTAGGAAACCCGCCTATTTGCTTCCATACATTTTCTACATAAAAATAACTACTATATCCTGCAAAAAGCTCATCTCCTCCATCTCCGCTAAGCGCTACTGTTACCTGTTCTTTGGCAAGTCTGCTTACTAACATAGTTGGAATCTGTGAAGAATCTGCAAACGGCTCTGAATAATAATAACTAAGCTGCGGGATAACCTCTTGTGCATCCCTCTCAGATATATAAAGTTCTGTATGGTCAGTCCCTAATATTTTAGCAATTTCTTTAGCAATCACCGCTTCATTATATTGCTCTGCCTGCATTCCGATTGTAAATGTTTTAACTGGTATATTAGAAAGATCCTGCATTAATGAAACAATCGTGCTGCTATCAATACCTGCAGATAAAAAAGCACCAACCGGAACGTCTGCAAGCATCTGCATGGATATTGCTTTTTTTAGCAACTTCTTTAATTCTTCTGCCGCCTCATCTTCAGTTCCCTGAAATAGATTTTGCTTTCCTTTGAGTGCCACTTCCTCCATTGACCAATATGTGTCTGTCTGTATACTCTGTTCAGATTCTTTTATTGCCACTATTGTCCCAGGCTCTAATTTATATATATTTTTAAATATGGAATATGGCGCCGGTATATATCCATGCTGGAAATAAAGTTTCAACGCTTCAAGACAAATTTCATTATTAAAATCTACAAGTTTCTCCATACAAGCCAACTCAGAAGCAAATACAAATCTTGTGCCACATTTTCCATAATACAATGGTTTCTCGCCCATACGGTCTCTCGTCAGATATAAAATTTTATCTTTTCGATCAAACAAAGCAAATGCGAACATTCCCCTGGTTTTTTTTAAAGTTTCTTTAATTCCCCATTTATCTATCGCCTCTATCAATATCTCTGTATCCGTTTTAGTTTTAAAATTAACTGTTATCGCTCCAGTACACAACTCTTTTGCAAGAAGGTTATAATTATATATCTCCCCATTAAAGGAGATTACATACCTGCCGCTATGAGATACCATAGGCTGCTTACCGTTCTCAGAAAGGTCTAATATCGACAATCTTCTATGCCCCAAAACCACTGCCGTATTATCATCACTCCAAAATCCCTCTGCGTCAGGTCCCCGATGTGCCATTCTGCTACACATATTGGTTATATCCTGTTTCCATTGTTCATTTTTTCCGATAAAACCAGCGATTCCACACATTCTATGATTCCTATCTTCCTGTTTTTTTCTTGATTACAGATTGATAAAGCTCTATTATCTGCTCATATATATTATCTGGATTTAATCTAGCAACAGTTTCTTTCGCTCTATCCCTCATAACTCGTTTTTCGTCTTCTGGCATATCAAGAACCTGTACCATTTTTTGATACAATTGTTCTGCATTATCCCTTTCAATCAAAAAACCGTTATACCCATCATCTATCAATTGTTCAAAACTGGCTCCATCAGTTCCAATTACAATCTGTCCTAACGCCATAGATTCAATACATGCATTAGACAAATTTTCGATTCGAGACGGCAGCACACATGCTTCTGCATGCAACACTAATGAATATAATTGCTCTTTATTACTAAGCGCCGAAAAATATAATATTTTGTTACGATATTGTGGAAGCATTTTATACACATAATCTATAGCATCTACTTCCGTACCCTTATAAATCATCTTTTGCATACAACCTACAAAAACAAAAAAGTGGTCCGGATATTTCTGAAAAAAACTAACAAGTGCCTCTGAAATAACATGTATTCCTTTTAAATAGCTTAATGTTCCATAAAATATAAAATATTTTTTATGAGAGAGTTCCTGCGCATATAAAGTATCATCTATCTTATCTATACTGATTAAAAAAGGGCTCTCAATCACCTGCACATTACGCTTAATTTTCTGCTCTGTCAATTTTGCAATATTATAACTAGGTCCAAATACATCATCCGCACGCCTCAATGCTGCTAACTCTAATTTATCTGTCAGTCTTAAATCATTAATACCGGCATTATAATCATAAACCGGCATCATAACATGGCGCATCAAAGCCGGATAATTAGAAAGTCTTACAACTGTTGGTATTCTCTTACTTCTAAGCAATCCCAAATAGGAAGAATTACAAAAATGTACAATATCTATTTTCTGTCTTTTATTTACTGTTTTTATCATTTTATTAATAACATAACTTCTACCAAATACATTCCAAATAAACCGTATACTACGTCGGATTAATTTTATCCTAATCTTTTTTATTTTGGCAGGATAATCATTATAGCAAACTCTATAAACTTTAATATTTTCATTCCAAATAAACTCCTCATTCATAGAACTAAGCACAAAAACAGAAACATCATGTCCATGTTTCCTCAATAATCGTGCCAAATTTGCAGAATAATTTGCTAATCCTCCAGAATATGTCTTTTCTGTAACAAATTCCGTACTGGCAATCGCTATATGCATATCAATCTCCCTTTACAACAAATACTTACTCAGGCACTTACACGACGTCACAGACCAAGTAATTGCGAACTTATTTTGCAATTATCTAAACATATAATTTTTCCAGTTCTTCCACAAATCTTGCAGCATTTTTATTTGCATTATATTTATTTTCCCACAACATTCTCGATTTCTCACGCATTGCCAATGTTTCAGCTTCCCCAGCATGATATATGCACATTATCGCATCCTGCACCTCTTCCGGTGATGGGTCGGCAGACAGCAAAATGCCATTTCCATCAATCATATTTGGAATTTCCCCTACCGCCGTAGCAATAAGTGGAATGCCATATGACATTGCTTCCTGAATTGATACCGGACAACCCTCCGTAGAGGATGTCGTTATGAAACAGTCAATATCATTTTCTTCATAAAAGCGCATAATCTCTTCCAACGGAACAAAACCCGTAAACTGATAGGAAACATTGTCCTTTTCTGCCAGTTGTTCCTGTGCTTTCTTCTCTATCTCACCCATCAGATTTCCGGTTCCGAAATGTGTCCATCTGATGTTCATATCCGCAATCCGCGAAAGCCCCTCTATAATAAGATGAACTCTCTTAAGCGCAATCACATTAGAACAGCTTACGATATGGAATACGCCTGTTTCCTCACACGAAATACTCTTTCCACATTCTGCGCAGTTGGCGGTTCCAATTGGCGCGACAACATACTTCTTTTCTTTATCCTCCGGATTTCCCCAATGTTCCAGATAATACTGCGCCCCAGTATCCCCTACAAAAAAGATTTTATCTATCAATTCATTCATATGTTCTCTGAAAGGCTGTCTGCTATAAGGGTTCCTTTCATTATATAAATCGCAACCGTGTATTCTGGAAACTACTTTTAACTTTGGATATACTTTTTTCTCCATCAGTGCCGCCAAACAATCAGCATTAAACCAATAGGAATAGATGACTTCGTCCCCTTTCAAAACATGCTCTTTTTCCATATATTTTTGCAATTGTTTTGCACAGCTAAAATATGCAATAGAATCATAAAGACGACCGCCTATCGTTTGTCTCGTTTTTAAAATTCTTCTTATTTCAGCAAGTCCGCATCCCGAAAAAAAGAAAAAAAGTACTGCCTTTATCTTTTCTTTCATGCTAAATTTTTTTATACAATGATATAAAGTAATCCTCTCATCAATTGTGACTTTCTGTTCCGAAGAAGCGGATGACGACACGATTGTCACATCGAAATGCTCTACCAGAAATTCCAATTCCGTTTTGATAAAAGAATATTCATCTAAGGAAAAGGGATACTCATCAAATAATATGACTAATTTTTTCTTCAATTTATTAATCTCCCAGTCTATGATATCGCAAACAATCCGGCTACTTCCTCACTGTTTGGATAATTAATTAATACCGCTTTATTCGCTCCCCAAAAAACAAAGATACTCCCTGCCGCTGCAGCACTTGCACCACTGTCGATTGCTCTTTTACAATCAGCAAGGCTCCCAGCGCCTCCACAGGCAATAACCGGAATCTGCACAGCATCCGAAATCTCTTGTATCAGTTCATAATCATATCCCTGCATCATGCCATCATGAGTAATAGAATTTAAAAAGATTTCTCCTGTTCCGGCATCCTCCAATATTTTTGCGTATTCTACCGGAGACTGCTTCGTATTCTGCGTTCCGTTTATGATTTTTACAACATTCTTTCCGAACATATTTCTTCCTACGTCAATAGCGCCTACAATACTCTGACTTCCATAGACTTTCGCGGCTTCTTTCATCAAGTCGATATTACGAAATGCAGAGGCATTGATAGAAACTTTTTCGAAACCAATTCGAAATAATCTGCCGATATCGTCTAAGGAAGTAATGCCTCCCCCATAACATAGCGGCATAAAGCACTGTTCCGCAATCTTGCGCAAATATTCAAAATCTGGCTGTCTGCCTGCTTTCGTCGCATTAATATCTAAAAAAACCAGCTCGTCAACTTCTTTATCATTAAAAATTTTGACAGCATTTATCGGGTCCCCGATGTATACAGGTTTATGAAATTGCTGTGTTTTTACCAATTTCCCATTGTCCAGTAATAAACAAGGAATTAATCTATTATGATACATAAAAACTCTCCGCAAAATTTTTAAGAATATTCATTCCAAATCTATGGCTTTTTTCCGGATGAAACTGCGTTCCTACTATATTTCCTTTTTGAATAACCGAATCAAAAGTAATACCGTATTCTGTTACAGCAACCGCATTATTTCTATCCTTACATGTCGCATAATAAGAATGAACAAAATAAAATCTTTCATCTGGCGCAGGATTTTCAAGCAGTTTAGAATTCCCCTGCCTTTTTATATAATCCCAACCCATGTGCGGCACTTTCCACTCTTGCCCAGACAGTTCAAAGTGCTTTACATCTCCCGCAATCCAACCAAGGCCCGTACATTCTCCCTCTTCACTGTACCCCAGAAATAGTTGCATTCCTAGACATATACCCAGAATCGGCGTTTTTTCTTCCATAACTTTTCTGTCTAAAATATCATGAATACCTGATTCGTTTATAATTTTCATCGCTTTCCCGAAATTACCGACCCCCGGCAAAATAAGTTTATCTGCCGCCTTTATTTCATCTGCATTTCCGGTAACAACACTTTCATATCCTAAATATTTCAGCATATTTTTTACGGAATAGAGATTTCCCATTCCATAATCCACAATCGCTATCATAAACTATAATCTCCACTGTTTATTAATATGAAAATGCCATATGTGTACAATGTCTTCTATTAAATAAATGCAACAAAAAATCATTTTTTTCATTACTTTCTTCATTCTCTATCTCCGCCAAATTTTTCTAATATTATCCGTACTAATTTACCCGTCAAACTATTTTCATTATTAGGATAATCCCAATAACTCAAAGGTTTTGCTTTCATGATAGAATCATATTCCTCGCGAGAAATCTGCATCTTTTCTAGGAAATATTCAATTTCTCTCTCTATATTCTGCTCATCATACGGTGGACATTCCAACATCTTCAAAGCATCTTCTCTACTTAATTGTCCTGCTACAATCAAACTAGATAAATGCATTTTGCGTTTGTCAAAGCCAAATTTAACAGGTAATATATATGACTGATAAAATTTCGTATAAAAAGATTCATAGTGTTTTCCACCATAATCTCTCCAATCATACTTATCCTGCAACAATCTTTTTGCTTTCTCTTTATCATAATCAACATAATCAAGAATATCAAACCAAACGAATTTGCGCATAAAATAGGCTAAATCTGCCCTGTTAAAATATGGAAACGTTTTAAATTTGCCTGTTCCAAATTTTTTATAAATATTTTTAACGTATCTCCAATCGTTGTGTCCATGAGACCAAGTTCTAGGTAAAATAGACTCAGATGAACTATTATGTCCCATAAAAACGTATTTACACTTATATTTATGTGCTACTGTACCCATAACAGGTAAAATCATATGATCAGTCGGAATCTCGCTGTCAGGTGTCGATGCTTTAAGAAAAGCTAACTGTATATCTCTAAATTCTTGCCAGTCTACCACATAAGTATATAAATCAATTTCTAACTTTTCTAACAAATTTTTTATATTCTGAACTGATAATTCAGAATCCCAACCGTTGTCAAAGTGTACCGCTAATGGACGCAATCCGAATTTCTTTACCAAATGCATAACATAACAGCTGTCAACACCTCCGCTAATTCCAACAATACAATCGTATTTTTTCCCCATTCCATCTATTTTTACTTTATTTATAAAATCTTCTAAATTAAAATTTTTTTTATTCTCCTCTATTTTCTTTAACATTTTTTTTGCATTTTGACAATGATTACAAATGCCATTTTCATCAAAAGTAATTTCTCTATCTGTTGTGTCCATTACACAGCATTTACACATTTGGTATGACATCTTATTGAACGCCCTCCTTCTTTACAAGTCTCTTCTTTCTATTGCATTATTCAACTTTAAATGGCATCTAAAACCGATTCAATTATCTTTTCTTGATCTTCCTCTTTTAAATGGGCAGAAAAAGGTAATGAAAATGTCCTTTCCGCATAGCGTATCGTATTTCTAAAATCCTCATTCCCCATAAAACAGCCTTCAAACACCTTCATTTTATGTAAAGGTACTGGATAATAAACTAAAGAAGGAATCTTTTGCTCTGCCAACTTACTCATGATATAATCCCTCTGTTCCATATCAGCAGCTAACAATGCATATTGCGCATAAGCTGAAATCATATTATCTTTCACATATGGAATTTGGAATCTTCCAGCAAATGCTTTATCATATTTTTCTGCTATTTGCTGTCTCGTTTCTATCTCTTTATCCAAAACCTTTAATTTAGGAAGCATAATTGCTGCCTGAAGAGTATCAAGTCTCGCATTCATTCCTATTCTCTGGTTATCATACTTACTTTTTCCCTTCCCATGCACTCTGAGAGAACGAAGAAGTTTATCCATCTTATCATCATTTGTAAATACAGCGCCTCCATCACCATAACAACCTAACGGTTTAGAAGGGAAAAACGAAGTAGCAGCAATATCGCCAAATGCACCACACCTGATTCCATTAGAAGATGCTCCCATCCCCTGCGCAGCATCTTCTATTACTAACAAACCATATTGCTGGGCTATTTTTTCAATCGCCTCATAATCTGCAGGATTTCCGATAAAATCAACTGCTACTACAGCACGAGGACGTAATTTCCCTTCCTTTTTTACTGCTTTTATCTGTCGCTCCAAGCTTTCCGGATCTATATTATAAGTTTTAGAGTCAATATCACAAAAAATAGGCGTTGCCCCGAGCAGACAAGCAGGCTCAACAGATGCAACAAATGTCATATCCGGACAGAAAACAGCATCTCCCTCTCCGACTTGGTTTGCCATATAAATTAACTGTAGCGCATCAGTTCCATTTGAACACCCTACTACATGCTTAACCCCTACATACTCAGCTAACTTTTCCTCGAACTCTTGTTCTTCTTCTCCTAATATAAAATGAGTGCTCTCTATTACTCTTTTGATACTGATATCTATTTCATCCTTTAAAGCTGCATACTGTGCCTTTAAATCAATAAATTCCATCTTCGTTCCCTCTATATTGCAATTTATCATGTTGCCATTCATACTTCCTGCCACAGGCTTTACAATCCAACTCTTTGCCGCATTGTTCTAACCTTTCGCCACATATACACACATATCCTATTTTCTGAGCTGGGTTTCCAACTACTAACTCAAAATCATTAACGTCTTTGGTCACCACACTGCCTGCCCCTATCATTGCATATCGCCCAATGCTGTTCCCACACACAATAGTTGCATTAGCTCCTATTGTTGCTCCGCGCCTTACAATTGTTTTCTTAATCTGATTCTTTTTTTCGATAAAACTACGGGGATTAATCACATTCGTAAATACACAATTCGGTCCAAGGAAAACACCGTCCTCACACTCAACACCCTGATAAATAGAAATATTATTTTTTATTTTTACTCTATTTCCTATTCTCACTCCTGTTTCAATAAATACATTTTGTCCAATATTGCAGTCATCACCAATCACAACATCTCGCATGATGTTACAAAACTGCCATATTCTGGTATTTCTTCCTATGGACGCATGATTATCTACTAAGCTAGTTTCATGCACATAATACCCCTCATTCATAACCTTGTCCACTCCCAAACCTACCTACAAAATCTAATGTACTACTTTTTTGTAACGGCAGTCTAACACTATTTCCCGTAGCAGCAGATTCATATATTGCCAACACCAATTCCAAGGCTCTTCTTCCGGCTTCTCCATCTACATAAGGTGCCCTGTCATTTTTAACGGCATCAATCACATCCGCGTACAATTTACTATGACCAAATCCATACACGTTCGGCGGCAGCTCATGGCACTCTCTTTTCACTTCATTCGGGTCATCCATATAATCCGAAAAATTCCATTCCTCAATTATATTGACCGCTTCTCCCCCTGCTTTCACAGTTCCTTTTTCGCCAAAAATATACAGCGTTTCCTCCAGATTCCTAGGATATATATTTGTTGTTCCTTCTATGATTCCATAACTGCCATTTTTAAATTTAATTAAAGCAATTCCTAAGTCTTCCGCCTCGATATAATCATGTTTAAGTCGGTCTGTCATACCTACAACTTCATCTATCTCATCACCCATCATCCAACGCAGTAAATCAATATCGTGAATACACTGATTCATCAATGCACCGCCATCTTGTGCCCATGTACCGCGCCATTTTGCTCTCGAGTAATATTCATAATCTCTGGTCCAACGAATATGTGCCGTTCCATATAGTAATCTTCCAAATCTATCTTTCTCGATTGCATCGCGTATTTTTTGAATAGACTTATTAAAGCGGTTCTGATGACAGGCACATACTTTGACGCCTTTTTTTTCAGCTTTCGCGATAATTAAATCTGCATCCTCTAAAGAAAGAGCAATTGGTTTTTCTATAATGACATTGCATCCATATTCTATGCAATCAAGCGCTATTTCAGCATGCTTTCCGCTTTCTGTCGCAATGGCAACCAACTCGGGGTCTTCTGCCTTAAGCATTTCCCTATAATCTGTATATTGGTGAGTATCTTTCGGCAAATCGAACTTAAGTATTTTATCATAAGAGTTCTTAGGGACAATATCACATAATGCTGCTATATCCAAATTATTATTTTGGGCAGCAACTACATGGTTGGGCGATATCCGTCCGCATCCTATTAATGCATATTTCATTGTTATCCCTCACAATCTTTTAACATTCCATTGATATATTGATTAAATCTTTCTACATATTCTTTTATATTACTATAAAATTTTCTATCTATCTGTTTATATTGTGCCTGCTTTTCAATGACGTCAGATAAATCTTCCTCATTCTTTGGCGAATAAAAAGATATTTTTTCTTCAAATTTTTCCCCTTCAGGAAAAAACTGTAAATCATTTATACATCCGGGAACAATGACTCCACATCCCGCATACAATCCTTCAAATATTGTTCTTCCTATGCAAAATTGCGGGTCGCCCCTAAGAATATAATCACTAATACGATATATTTCTCTTGTATCTTTTAATTCACCACAAAAAATAATCCTCTTATCACTTTTCGCCATTTCTTCGCATTCTCTTCCGTACGAATGATTGTGATTACCTACAATCAAAAGCCGACTCTTTTCATTATGCTGTTTCATAAAAGACTGAACAACAAACTTAGAACCTTTGCTCTCTGTAACCTGTCCTAACATCGCAAAAACAGTTTCATCCTTATTGATGTCATATCTCTTCAAACTTTCTTCATAACTCACTTCTTTTAGGCTTAACATACTAAAAGGATTATTTAGCACAATCCCTCTGTTTTCAGAAAAAACTTTCTGCAAAGCCACTTTAGTTGCTTCGTCTATATATATTATGCCTTTAGCCTTCTTCATTTTCTGTCTTAACTTTTTAGTATTATAGTAATTTGACCTAACAATATCTCTAACATGCATAATATACACAGCATTATCATCAAGGACCGGAAACAATACCGGAGAATTAAGATGTACATAATCATAACTACCCTGCTTAATAATTCTTTTTCTCTTATTCGAATAAATAAGTGACATCAAATTATTAACATAATGAGAGAGTTCAGATATTATACCCAACTTATTATAAATATAGCAGCGATATCTGGGCAACCAGCAAATATATATTCTTTTCAGATGATTTCCAAGCAGTTCGCGGATTTCTTGTTCATCAATCTTCTTTGTAAAACTTTTACAAATCAATATATCAAAATCATAATCTATATTTTTTAACAGCTCTGAAAGACTTCTGTTAGCTCCATATACGAATTTACTCTCATGCAAAACAAATAACGCTTTCATCTACAATCTCCATAATATACCACAATATATACCTATTTTATACTAATAGTGCATGAAAAGCAAATATAACTTTGTCTTCACATGCTATATTTATATTGCATCTGCATTTGCCCAAGAAATCACTTGTCATTGCAACAAATCAATGATAATATTTTCATGAATATTAACATTAAAAACAGATATAAGAGGAAACCAATGAACCATATAACCGACATTGAAACCGGAAAAAAATATTTATATGAAAATTCTCAAAATATTGAAGTAGAAATCGTCAACGAAAAGAACTC
>CAMWMM010000010.1 GCA_947175285.1 uncultured Lachnospiraceae bacterium | reverse complement strand
TCTTTTGCACCGTCATGGAAAAACACACAAGTGACAAGGTATGTTGTGGTTGAAGATGCGGATATCAAGGCAAAAATTGCGGAGGGGGCAACGCTTGGATTTGAGCATAATGCAGGTATTATCAAGGGTGCACCTGCGCTTGTTGTAGTCAGCATGGTGCATGGCAGAAGCGGTTTTGAGAGGGATGGTTCCTATACGACATCAAAGGAGGACCGTTGGGAAGTGTTTGACGCAGGGCTTGCCACACAGACATTTTGTCTTGCAGCCCATGACAAAGGAATTGGGGCTGTTATTCTTGGTATCTTTGATGAGGCGAAGGTGGCTGAGATCATCGGTCTTGACGAAGGGCAGAAGGTGGCAGCACTGGTTGCAGTAGGTTATGCTGACGAGGATCCCGCTGCACCTAAGAGAAAGAGTGTAGATGAGCTTGTGAAGTTCATGTAGTTTGTATATATATATCAATATGTAAGCTGGGATCAATGGAAGATTTCAGGAAAAGAGGAAGCGAAGTGCAAGGTCTGGTTAAGGAGATCTTGCACTTTATGTAACAGGAAGCCGAAGGCTGAATTGAAACTATTTTATATGATTAGTAAGGTTAGGGGAATATTGTGATGGCGGATAAAGAGCAAAATGAATTGTGGGATCTCTATACAAAAGATAGGGAAAAAACAGGGAGACTGCACAGGCGTGGGGATGAGATGAAGGATGGAGAGTATCATCTTGTTGTCCACATCTGCATTTTTAACAGTAAGAATGAACTGTTGATTCAGCAGAGACAGCCTTTTAAAGACGGCTGGCCGAATATGTGGGATCTGACTGCGGCTGGCTCCGCCTTACAGGGTGAGAACAGCTGCCAGGCGGCAGAGCGGGAATTGGCTGAAGAGATTGGCCTAAAGCTTGACTTTTCAGACAAGAGGGCAGATTTTACCATTAACTTTGCAAACGGATTTGACGATTATTATCTGCTGGAACAGGAGGTAGACCTCACATCGCTTCATTTGCAGGAAGAGGAAGTACAGGCTGTCCGTTGGTGCGGCAAGGAGGAAGCCCTCAAAATGCAGGAACAGGGCATTATGGTTCCATACTGGTTTCTGGATAAGCTGTTTGAAGTCAGGGGGATGCAGGATGCCCATGGAAGCAGGAAAAATGATTAAAGAAAATATGTGAGGATGCTTATGGGAATTTATCTGAATCCAAAGAATACAGGGTTTCAAGAAGCGGTTAACTCCCAGATTTATGTTGATAAGACAGGATTGATTGCATATACAAACGTGTGTTTAAATACAGAACAAAAGTTTATCTGTGTCAGCAGATCAAGACGATTTGGAAAATCTATGGCACTTGAAATGTTAGCATCGTACTATGGACGAGGCTGCGACTCAAGAGACCTTTTTAGAGGACATAAAATAGAGAATGATAAAACGTTTCCGGTGCATTTGAATCAATATGATGTGATTTACCTTAATATGCAGCAATTTTTGATCGAAGCAGACGCAAATCAAATAACAGAATATTTAGAGAAGGAAGTTCTCGGAGAGCTTAAAAAGAAATATGGAGAAGTAATAAATGGAAAGGACAAGCGCCTTGCTCCTGCATTAAGAGAGATTTTTGTGGAAATAGACAGGAAGTTTATATTTCTGATTGATGAGTGAGACTGTATCATGCGGGAAAGGCAGGATGTGGAGAGTTTGCAGAAGCAATACCTTGATTTTCTTCGCAATTTATTAAAGGATCAGCCATATGTGGCACTTGCCTACATGACAGGTATTCTTCCTGTGAAGAAATATGGAGAACATTCTGCGTTAAATATGTTCTGGGAATATTCAATGACAAATCAAAAAGCACTGGAGGAATATACTGGTTTCACAGAGAATGAGGTAAAAATATTGTGTGAACAGTACGACATGGATTTTGAGGAAACAAGCAGTTGGTATGATGGGTATATGTTTAAGAAATACAAGCACATATACAATCCAAGGTCTGTGGTGGAGACTATGATCTGTCAGGATTTCTCAAATTATTGGGTTTCCACAGAAGTTTACGATGCGTTGAAAATATATATGGATATGGATTTTGACGGGCTTAGGTCAGACATTGTGCAGATGTTGGGAGGCGGGCGTGTCAGGGTAAACACGCGTAGTTTCAGAAATGATATGCGTAACTTCAAGGTAAAGGATGATGTGCTGACATTGTTGATTCATTTGGGATATCTTGCGTATGATTCTATAGCCGAAGAGGTATTTATCCCGAACAAAGAAATTATTGAGGAGTTTGAGAATGCAATGAGCGTTGGCGGCTGGGCAGAGGTCATGCGTGTACTAAAGGCATCAGAAAGACTGCTTGAAGATACTTTGTTATGTGATGAGAAACGTGTTGCAGAGGGACTCGACAGAGCACATATGGAAGTTGCATCGATTTTGACATACAATGATGAAAACTCTCTTGGATGTACGATTGGTCTTGCGTATTATAGCGCGAGAAAGGATTACAGAATCATAAGGGAGCTTCCTGCAGGACGCGGTTTTGCGGATATTGTCTTTTTGCCACTGCCGCATACGAAAAAGCCAGCTCTTGTGATCGAATTGAAATATGATAAATCTGTTCATACAGCGATACAGCAGATTAAGGACAGACAGTATACACAGGCATTGGAGGGATATGATGGTGAAATCCTGCTTGTCAGGATAAACTATGTGAAGGATGATCCAAATAAATCATACCATTGTATAATAGAAAAATTTGAGAAAAAGTAAAAGATTCTGGTTGATTTGTGGAGGTGTCTATTGACAGAGTATCAATAGACGCCCTTTTAATTTTTTTGTCCATCTTTGTCCCGCATCACAAGAAATCTTTCTTTTGACAGGTTGGATTATCTGCACGCACAGAAAAGGAATGCATTTTTTGTGGAATTGGATGAATGTATTCCCGACCAGCAAAGTGATGCGGAGTGAATTGTTTTTTGCAAATCTCCGGTATCAAAATGTTGATGTAAAGTTCACCCCTTTGTCAAGACAAATATTTTTTGTCTGAATTTATGGGTTCATTATACATTGTGCAGCCCCATTACATGGATTCACCCAAATCGAAACTTGAAAAATTAATATATAAATCTTCATAGATACCTACTTTAATGGTATCACGGAAAGAATAAGTTTTTAAGGGTAATTCGCCGCCATCCATATCATAGACACAGACAGTTTCATTTCTGGGTTCTACGATCCAGTATTCACGCACGTTGGCATTATTGTACAAATTCAGTTTTGTAATATAGTCATAACTTGGATTGGAAGGTGACACGATCTCAATCACCCAGTCGGGCGCGCCGACACAGCCATGTTTTGTCAGCTTATCTGCGTCACATATTACAGAGATATCAGGTTCAAGCACAATATCCTCGTTCTCTTTGAGCTGTACACTAAAAGGTGCGGCAAACACGCGGCATTTTCCACCTTTTTCTTTGATATAGCTTTTTATTGCAAAATATAGTTCGCCTGATATTTCCTGGTGTAATCGGCTTGGAGCAGCCATATAGACAATTTCACCATTCACTAATTCCGCCCGGATATCCTCCGGTATTGCATAAAATTCTTCTGCAGTATAGTATTTTTCCTGTGGTAACGGCATTATATTCACGTCCTTTCTAGTACAACGAAAAATAAGTTTCTGATACATTGACGCAGAATGATTGTTTCAGATGCAAGGCGGAGGAAGGAGGCGTAGCGGTGGCTACGGTGACTGACGACAACGCGGCAGATGAACAATCAGGCAAGTCAATGCGTCGGTTACTTATTATTCGTTGTACTAGTTCAGTATATCTTATTTTAGCAGAATACTCAATCTTTAATTGATGTTAGGAGATTGAATCTTGGCTCTTATCGTGCTGCATTGCCCGATAACCGATCAAGACCGTCCACACATAGGCACAAGTTTTCGGGATCATAAGCATGCCAATCATGGGAATCACGTCAGCCCAGAGCACCACGGGAATATAAAATCCAAAACTTAGAACGATTGTCAGCCACATCCAGCGGAATGCATCGTCCTTCTGTGTTTTTGCTTCCTGGAAGAACAGTACAATGATCAACAGACCAAGTAATGCAAAGGGAATATTGCGGTAGATTCCCCAAGTCAGAGGCGGATTTGTACTCAGCCATCTATTTTGCGGGAAAAGGCATAAAGTGATCCGAAGTGCGGACAAAACAAATATCATAACTGTTATTCCTTTTTTTCCATCAATGCGATATCGAATTCTCCATACATAATATAAGAGAATATAAAAAATAGTCATAGTGATAGAAGTGATGAGCTTACCGACACCAAGAGCGACAGTGAAATTTTCAAGTCCAGTTGTGCATAGTGCAACTGCGCGCGGTATCAGATGAAAGGAGTCGCCCAAGCCAAGGACAACAGCCATAATGCCAAACAGACGATATTGCCTGTTTCTATTGCACTTTCGAATCATTATGATACCAAGTGTGATGACAGTAATCAAATATACTGCGTCAAATAACGTTTCTACAATAGCCCGCATGATTTTATTCCTTTCTTTCTTCAATCTATTTTAATAAAGTATTCTCCTGATCATTTCCAGAATGGCACTGTCATCGTAATTCTGTCGTATCAATGCCGAGATGACCAAAGAAAAAACCATATCAACAAATTTTTGGGGACTTAATAAATCATTGAATGCTTCTGGACGAATCTTCTGGTCCTGCATTAAAATCTCATAAAGCTTTGTCTGCATATGTTCCCAAGACTGTGCCATCAGCTGTTGTCCATTTGTTTGATCTACTCCTTTAAAATTCATGGAATGCGAGACAAAAAAGCCAAGATATTGTTCACTGCCTTTTCTGATCCTGTCAAATATCCATTGCACACAGCCCAAAAAACTGTCAAAGTCTGATTCAGGCTCTGGAAAGTGAAAGATATCGCACCAGATACTTTCCACTGTGGCGGCTGTCAAAGCCGCTTTCGAATCAAAATAGTAGTAGATGGAACCTACAGAAACACCACAAGCTTTGGCGACATTTCGGATATTTACCGCTGACCAGCCATGTTCTTGGACTAACTGACGGCAGGTGTCTAAGATTGCTTCTCTGGAAGTAATAACAGTATTCATTGATTGCCTCCTTTTGATTATACTGAACAATGTTCAATATAGCATAATATTGCATTGATGTCAAGCAGTATGAAAAAATACACGAAAAAATAGAAAATTTTCTCTTGACAGATTCCGACAAAGTGATTATTATAGTTTTAAGATTTAAAATCCAAATTAAATAGCGACATGAAACTGATGACCAAGAGGAGTACATATTTTAGGAGATTCACAGAGAGCTGCAGGCGGTGGGATTGCAGCAGTCAAAGGGATATGGAATGGACTTGGGAAGGTGGGAGCAAAGAGCCGAAGATGCAGATAGAGATGATCGTCAAAGACTTGAGTAATGCCCAACGGGATTTCCGCCCGTTATCAAGGGAAAGCGCATGATGGTGCGTGTGGAGAGAGGGTGCATTTTGATGTGCCAAATTAGGTGGTACCGCAGAGGTTGAGAGCTTTTGTCCTAGTAGAGATATTAGGATAAGAGCTTTTTTTATGCACAGGGTGCGGAAGGAAATATAAGGGGGATAAGGTTATGATCAAGCCGACATATGAGCAGGCGAAACAGTATGAGAAAGATTACACATATATTCCGGTATGTAAGGAGGTTTTAGCGGACGATATCACACCGATCCTGATGCTGAGAAAGCTTGCAGCACTGGATGAGCAGTACTTTCTGCTGGAGAGTGTTGAGGGAGGAAACTTAGGCAGGTATTCATTTCTGGGATACCACCCCAAGCTGTCCGTCTCCTGTAAAGATGGAATTACGAAAGTGAAGGAGGACGGTATGGTACGCATCGTGCCAGGAAAGCCCAAGGAGGCGCTTCAGACGATTCTTGAAACATATCGTTCACCCCAGATTGAGGGATTTCCCGTCTTCACGGGCGGTCTGGTCGGATATTTCGCATATGAAATGATACAGTACGCGGAGCCAAAGCTTAAGATCAAGCAGAGTGATGTCAATGACTGTGAGCTTATGATGTTTGATCGGTTAATCGCATTTGACCAGCTCCACCACAAGCTTTGTTTTATCACGAATGCCAGAGCGCAGGACGGTGAGGCGGGATATAACAAGGCAGTTGCAGAGCTTGAAGCATTTGTAGAAACCATTCGGATCACAGATCCGATCCCATACGAAAAGCCACTGCCAGCGCCGAAATTCACCTGTAATTTGTCCAAAGAAGAATACTGTAAAATGGTTGAAAAGACAAAACATTATATCAGAGAGGGAGACATTTTTCAGGGCGTTATCTCAAGGCGGTTTGAGGCGGACTATGACGGAAGCCTGTTAAATGCTTACAGGGTGCTTAGAACCACGAATCCATCGCCCTATATGTACTATATTCAGATTAAGGATATGCAGATAGCAGGTACTTCGCCGGAAACAATGGTAAAGCTCACGAACGGAAAATTGATGACCTTTCCGGTAGCCGGGACGAGAAAGCGCGGTAAGGACAGGGAAGAAGATATGGCACTGGAAAAGGAGCTTTTGGCAGATAAAAAGGAATGTGCAGAACATAACATGCTGGTAGATTTGGCAAGGAATGATATCGGCAGAATTGCGGAGTACGGCAGTGTGAAGGTCGAGGATTATATGGCAATCCATAGATTTTCCAAAGTGATGCACATTGCAAGCACTGTCACGGGAAAACTGGCGGAGAAAAAGACTTGTGGAGATACCATTGAAGCGCTTCTTCCGGCGGGAACACTTTCCGGGGCGCCCAAGTTCAGGGCATGTGAGATTATTGATGAGCTTGAACCTGTGCCAAGAGGAGTCTATGGCGGTGCAATCGGATATCTTGATTTCAGCGGGAATCTGGATGTCTGCATTGCAATCAGAACGGCAGTCAAAAAAGGAAAAAAAGTGTATGTGCAGGCCGGAGCCGGAATTGTGGCAGATTCTATACCGGAAAGTGAATATCAGGAGTGCGCAAACAAGGCTGGAGCCGTGATTGAGGCGATTCGTCAGGTGGAGGAAATCTGCTGAATAGAATGATAGATTCTGCAAAACAGGAAATAAAAGGCAAAATGAATTAGAAATAGGGGGGTAAGGAAGAAGTGATATTGTTAATTGATAACTATGACAGCTTTTCATTTAACTTAGTGCAGGCAGTCGGAGAATTGATTGCTGGTAAAGAAGAGCTCAAAGTAGTACGAAATGATGCGTTTACAGTGGAACAGGTCATGGCACTTGCACCTACGCATATTGTACTGTCACCCGGACCGGGAAAGCCGTCGGATGCAGGCATATGCGAGGCGCTGATCAAGGAAGTGAATGGCAAGATTCCGCTGCTGGGCGTCTGTCTTGGACATCAGGCAATCTGCGAGGCTTTTGGCGGAAAGATCACATATGCACCGGAACTGATGCATGGCAAACAGAGCATGGTAAAAATAATTAAGGAAAGCTGTATTTTTCAAGGACTTCCCGGGGAGTTTGAGGTCGCAAGATATCATTCGCTTGTCGCTGACCAGGATCTGATCCCTGATGTGCTGGAAGTTACAGCAGTGGATGAAAAAGGCGTCGTGATGGCGGTACAGCATAAGACAAATCCGATATATGGACTGCAGTTTCACCCAGAGTCGATTATGACTCCGCTTGGTAAACAGATGATTGCAAATTTTTTGAAGTGCAGCAAATAAAAATGGCATACGTGTCAGAAATATAAGCAAAAGTATTGTGATATATTGTTTGAAATAGTAAAGGAGAAAAAAATGATTGTAGAAGCAACAAAAAAAGTGGTAGAAAAAATAGATTTGACAGCCGATGAGGCAGAGCAGGTGATGGACGAAATCATGAGCGGCGAGGCAGAGCAGATCAATATGGCATCGTTTCTCACAGCATTGCGCATGAAGGGCGAAACGGTTGAGGAGATTACAGCATTTGCGAAAGGCATGAGAAAACATGGCACAAAAGTATCCGTAAAAGGCGATGTGCTTGAAATTGTGGGTACAGGTGGGGACGAAGCAAATTCCATCAATATCAGTACGACGGCAAGTATCGTTGCAGCTGCGGCAGGATGTAAGGTTGCAAAGCACGGAAACAGAAGCGTTTCAAGCAAAAGCGGCGCAGCAGACTGTCTGGAGGCACTCGGAGTAAAGCTTGACTTGGAACCGGAGAAAAACGCAGAAGTTCTCGAAAAGGGAAATATCTGTTTCATGTTTGCACAGAAATACCATGCGGCAATGCGTTTTGTGGGACCTGTGAGAAAAGGGATCGGTCTCAGGACAGTATTTAATATTCTTGGACCACTTGCAAATCCAGCGGAGGCGAATGTGGAACTGATGGGCGTATACAGTGAAGATTTGGTAGAGCCTTTGGCACATGTGCTCAGCAATCTCGGAGTGAAGCGTGCACTGGTAGTGTATGGACAGGACAGACTTGATGAAATCTCCCTGAGTGCACCAACGACTTGTGTAGAAGTCGACAATGGTACTTTTAAAAAGTATGAGATCACACCAGAGCAGTTCGGATTTCGTCGGTGCCAGAAGAGTGACCTGCTAGGCGGAGACGGTGTTGAGAATGCAAAGATTACAGAAGAAATTTTAAAAGGTGAGCGTACAGATTCCAAGACAGATGCAGTGCTCTTAAATGCAGGTGCAGGAATTTATCTGATGGGCGGTGCTTCCTCGATTGAAGAGGGCGTGAAAGTAGCAAGAGAGACCATTGAGAGCGGAAAAGCATATGAGACGCTTCAGAATTTCGTGAAACTTACAAACTCATAATTTAACGGAGGAATAGTATGATACTTGACGATTTGGCTGCTGCTACCAGGGCAAGAGTAGAGAGAAAAAAAGGAGAAGCAGCATTTGAAGAAATAAGAAAAAAAGCAATACAGATTGCAAAGAGTGAGGGAACCTTTGCATTTCCTTTTGAAAAAGCAATCGCGAAAGAGGATATCAGTTTTATATGCGAGGTAAAGAAAGCTTCTCCCTCAAAGGGTATTATTGCTGAGGATTTTCCCTATCTGGACATTGCGCGGGACTATGAAAAGGCGGGTGCGGACTGCATTTCGGTTCTGACGGAGACAGACTATTTCAAGGGTGACGACAGGTTTTTAAGGGAAATTAGTAATGAAGTATCCATACCAACGATCAGGAAGGATTTTATCATAGATCCGTATATGATCTATGAAGCGAAGCTCTTGGGCGCTTCCTGTGTTCTCTTAATTGCGGCACTCCTTGATACAGATACAATCAGAGAATACAAGGCGGTCTGTGATGAACTTGGACTTTCTGCGCTTGTGGAGGCACATGATGAGGCGGAGGTGCAGAGCGCACTTGATGCCGGAGCCAGAATGATCGGAGTCAACAATCGGGACTTGAAAACGTTCACGGTGGATATCAATAACAGCACAAGACTGAGAAACCTGGTTCCGGAAAAGATCCTTTTTGTTGCGGAGAGCGGCATCAAGACAGCGGAGGATATACAGGTACTTCGTCAGGCAGGTGTAAACGGCGTGCTGATCGGGGAGACGTTAATGCGAAGCAGCGATAAGGCAGGAATGCTTGTGCAGTTAAAGGGTGTGAGATAGATGACAAAAATAAAAATATGCGGGTTAAAGACACTGGCAGATGTGGAAAAAGTCAACCGATATCTGCCGGAATATGTCGGCTTCGTGTTTGCAAATACGAAACGATTTGTCACAGATGATCAGGCTCTTAGCATGAGGCAGGCACTAGATGAGCGCATTCAGGCTGTCGGTGTGTTTGTGAATGAACCAATGGAGCATGTAGTCAGCTTATGTGACAGAGGTGTCATAAATGTGGTGCAGCTGCACGGTGAGGAATCTGAAACGTATATTCGAGAATTAAAGCAGAAAACTGACACAACTGTCATAAAAGCGGTTAAGGTGCAGAGTGTAGAACAGGTGTCTGGGCTGATGTCGCAGGAGGCAGATTACATGCTGTTTGACACTTATAAAAAAGGCAAACTTGGCGGCACGGGAGAGCGATTTTCGTTGGAAATACTGAAGGAAGGACTAAGGGAATTGAGTGCCAGCGGTCAAGCAATAAAACCTTATTTTCTTGCGGGGGGACTTAATTGTGAGAATGTGCTGGAGGTGCTCGGTCAAGTGGAGTGTAATGCATTCAAAGACTGCAATACATTCAGAGAATGCATTGCAGTTGATGTGAGTACAGGAGTTGAGACAGATGGAGTAAAAGATGAAGTAAAGATTAGGCAGTTTATAGAAAATGTGCGGAATGTGAAGCGTATTGGGCAGCTTTAAGGCTGTGGATGATACCGTCATGAAAATATATCGAAGTGTGCAAGAAAAGAAAATAAGAAAGGAGATTATGAAAATGGAAGAAAAGAAAGGCAGATACGGGTTATACGGTGGACAGTATATACCAGAGACTCTGATTCCAGCAGTACAGGAATTGGAGCGGGAATATGAGAAATATAAAAACGATCCGGCATTTCAAACAGAATTAAAGGATTTGATGGAAAAGTATGCAGGACGTCCCTCACTTTTGTACTATGCTGAGAAAATGACAAAGGATTTGGGCGGAGCAAAAATCTATTTAAAAAGAGAAGATTTGAACCATACAGGTTCCCATAAGATCAACAACGTATTAGGTCAGGTGCTGCTGGCAAAGAAGATGGGCAAGACGCGTGTCATCGCAGAGACTGGTGCAGGGCAGCATGGTGTGGCGACTGCCACGGCAGCAGCTTTGATGGGGCTGGAATGCGAGATTTTTATGGGAAAAGAGGACACAGATAGACAGGTGTTGAACTGCTACAGAATGGAGCTTCTGGGGGCGAAGGTGCACCCGGTAACTTCTGGAACGATGACTTTGAAGGATGCTGTCAACGAGACTATGCGCGAGTGGGCTTCCAGAATGGACGATACCTTATATGTGCTTGGTTCTGTCATGGGACCACACCCTTTTCCGATGATTGTCAGGGATTTCCAAAAAGTGATCGGTGAGGAAATCAAGGAACAGCTCATGGAGGCAGAGGGAAAACTCCCAGATGCTGTGATTGCCTGTGTGGGTGGCGGAAGCAATGCAATGGGTTCTTTCTATGAGTTTATACCTGATACAAGTGTCAAATTAATAGGCTGTGAGGCGGCAGGGCTTGGTGTCGATCATCCCAAAAATGCGGCGACCATCGCAAACGGAAGTGTTGGTATTTTCCATGGTATGAAGTCCCTGTTCTGTCAGGACGAATATGGGCAGATCGCTCCTGTCTATTCGATATCGGCAGGATTGGATTATCCCGGAATCGGACCAGAGCACGCAAACCTCAACGAGACAGGGCGCGCGCAGTATGTACCGATTACGGACGAGGAGGCTGTGGAGGCATTTGAATACCTGTCAAGGACAGAGGGGATTATTCCGGCGATTGAGAGTGCACATGCAGTTGCGTATGCAAAAAAAATCGCGCCGGATTTTGGTACAGACCAGGTTATTGTAGTGACGATTTCCGGACGCGGTGATAAGGACGTGGCGGCAATCGCAAGGTATAGAGGTGTGGAGATCTTTGACTAAAGGAGTGAAATAAAATGAGCAGAATCAGCAAAGCATTTGAAAATAAAAAAGCATTTATAGCATTTGTGACAGGGGGAGATCCCGATTTGGAGACAACGGAGGCAATGATACCACAGATGGCAGCGGCAGGTGCGGACTTGATCGAGATCGGAATACCGTTTTCGGATCCGATTGCCGAGGGGGTTGTTATCCAGGCAGCGGATGAGCGGGCGCTCAAGGCGGGGACGACAACTGACAAATTGTTTGACATGGTAAAGCGTGTGCGTCAGAAGATTGATATACCGCTGGTATTTATGACATATGTTAATCCAATATATACTTATGGAACAGAGAAATTTACTCAAAAATGTGCCGAGTGCGGCATTGATGGAATTATTATTCCAGATGTTCCATTTGAGGAGAGAGAGGAAGTGAGCGGCGCCTGTGAGGCAGCTGGAATCGAGCTGATTTCCATGATTGCTCCGACATCACACGACCGCATCAATATGATCGCAAAGCAGGCAAAGGGATTTCTCTATTGTGTATCATCACTCGGCGTCACAGGTGTTAGAAGTAAGATTACGACAAATATCAAGGAGATGGTAGATCAGGTGAAAGAGGTATCAGACATTCCGTGCGCTATTGGTTTTGGTATTGCCACACCGGAGCAGGCGCGTGAGATGGCAGCAGTGTCGGACGGTGCGATCGTTGGCAGCGCCATCGTAAAAATTATTGCAAAATACGGGAAAAACTGCATTGAGCCAGTATGTGAATATGTAAAAGGTATGAAAGCGGCTGTGGCAGCTGCATAGTGGGAGGATTATCCTCAATAAAAGAGAGATGTTGTTTGACACCTCTCTTTTATTATGCATACGCCGATGCTAATGTGAAAAAACATAAACGGCCGTTGTTTACATGGGAAATATGCCACTGGAGTGGCGTATGAGTAAGGAAAGGCTTTTCCCTGCTTGGCTGCCATTGCGTCAGAGAAATTAAGAAAGATTTTTCAGATAAAATTCAGCCAGAGAAAGTGCATCGGACACCTTCTGTTCGGGATATCGCGAACAGAGGGACAGAAACAGACGCTGATTCTGTGTCTGCTGGGATTCCTCCTCTCCAAAAAGCAGATAGTCGATACTTACATGAAATGCATGCGCAATTTGAGCCAGGACATCAATGCTGGCCGTCCGTTTACCTGTTTCAATCAGAGCAAGATATGAAGTCGATATGTATATTTGTGAGGAAAATTGTTCCTGTGTATAATTCAGCGAAGTACGCAGTTCTTTGATTCTGCTGCCAAGTTTCTTTAAGTCTATCAAATATTCGTCCATAAAATCCCCCATACTCCAATTTATTGCGTGCTTTTTAGCCATTAAATATATCATATCAATATTTCTATAAACTATTATTTCTTATAGAAATAAAAATATTGACTAATAGTAATAATGGTGATAAAATAAGAAATTGTTAAGGAACTGTTATAAAAAACTCCTTCTCAGCGGATGAGCAGTTCCTAAAACGCTAACTGCAGACTTTCGAAGTCTGTGAATCATAGATTCTGAGAGTCTGCTAATTTAAATATAGGAGGAATACAACAATGAAGATGAAACAAACAATTGCTGCCATACTTGCAGCAACAATGGTAATGTCAACAGGCTTAACCGTCTGCGCAGCTGGCTCTGGTTCCGCAGCGCCGGTAAGTGCAGAAAAGACGGAAAGCTCATCAGACAACGGAAGTACTTCGACAGCCGCAGCGACTGTAAAAGCATCTGGGGCAGAGGTTACTGTGGCAGGTTCTAAGGTGAAGACATCCATAGCAGGCGCATATGCAGCTCAAAAAGTTCAGGGTGTGGCAGTTGTCAATTCGTTGGCAGATGTCAAGAGTAAATTAAATTTGTCGGGAAGCCAGACACCTTATGTTATGATCTTTGATACGGATGTCAAGAAAAGCAGTAAGGCTATGGACAGTGTGAATGCAGCAATCACTGCTATGGGAGGTGGTGAGGTTGCGGCTACATTAAATATTGACCTTGGCGCCAAAGAAAAAGGAAAGTATGTCAGTCTGTCAGACGGTTCTGTAGGCATGGTGGTTGGTTTGCCGAAAGAGGTCGACACTGCAAAATCTGTAAGCGTCGTGTGTGTACGTCCTGGCGGAAAAACCACGATATTAGAAGATACAGATACAAACCCGAAAACAGTAACATTTGAAGTGCAGGCCGGACTGGGAACTTATGCGATTGTAACAAAATAAATGGATAGTTGGCATAGTCACCGGATTCGTCCGGTGACTGTGATTATATGGGGAGATGTAATATCATTCCAAGGAAAAGTGTATTTTGGAGATGGATTGGGCAGAATAAGTATTTGATAGTGTTTTATGGATTGCTCTTTAGCTTTTTTCATTTTAGCATCTATAAGCTTTATGGGTTTGCTATATTTCCAGACGAGTTCAGCTATTGGGCATATGCGGCAAAGGCGGCAGGATATGATTGGTCAGAGGTTGTCTCTTTAAACTCGTTTTACTCGTGTGGATATAGTATTTTACTGTTTCCGATATTTTGTTTTTTCAGGGATGCTCTGACTGCCTATCGCGCTGCCATTGCACTAAATTTTATATTGATCGGTATCGCATATTGGATACTGTACAGGATATTGCACATATTCAGGCCTGACAAGAGGGAAGAATGTCAGATCTGTTCTGCAATCGCTCTGTTTTATCCCGCTGTCCTGTTCTATGCGCAGACGACAATGGTGGAGACTTTGCTTGTGTTGGGATATCTTGTATTGCTGTGGTTATTTGAACAATATCTGAGAAGGCCAAGTTATCTGAACATTATCCTGCTTTTGACAGTTAATACTTTTATGTACTTCGTGCATATGCGCACGATCGGTATCTTCGCGGTTTGTGTAGGTCTGATGATTTTTGCGGAAGCCAGGTGTAAAAAGGATTACAGGAGAATTTTATTCATTGTCATAATGACAATTGTGTCTCTATATATAACATCAGTTCTCAAAAAAGTGACAACAGCATATTTGTATCAGAATGTCAATCAAGAGCTTTATAAAGTCAATACATATGGAGGACAGTTTGAAAAAATAAAATATATCTTTTCAAGAGATGGGATAACCGCGTTGATGGCTGGACTATGCGGTAAAATCCTGTATATGGGGTTATCAACATACGGAATGGCCTATTGGGGCATTTGTTTTCTAACAAAAAACTGCTATAAAGGAATTTGTCACAGAAAAGGTTGTGGTGGAATCATGGAAGCTTTTATATTGTTGACAGTTCTGTCTCAGATCATGATCAGTGCGATTTACAATGTAATTCCAGACAGTTATGACAGCGTTACGTTTGGCAGATATCACGATTTTGTTATGCCTGTATTGATTGTGGTGGGAATCAATGAAATGGTGTGTTGTCGGAGAGGAAAAAAGTACCATTTGATTATCATGGGACTATTTCTTCTAATGTTCACAATGATTGTATTGTATTATGTGACAGGATTGAAATTGAATGCAGCAAAAGGGTACTTTATGGTCGGCATGAGCTTTTTTGAGCCAAAGGAATTTAGTGCAGTTAAATTTTATTTGATATCTTGTCTGATTGGCATTTTGTGTATGTGTTGTTTTGCGTTATTATTTCTCATATACACGAAGTCAGGAAGCAGGCAGATATTGTTTTTTTGTACAGCATTGCAGCTGTTGCTGGCATTGCGGCTTGGGAATAATTATATCTATCCGTTTAACAGGCTGGCCTATCAGGATATCAAATTAGCTCAAAGGATAGAAAGAATTATCAACAGTGGAGAAAATGCGCATCATATTACATATATTGATTATAATGCCATATCCGCAATTGGACTGATGCAGTTTGCTCTGAGAGATCAAGCATTCCAGGTTGTTTCAGAGGATATGTGTATCTGGAATGAAACAATCGGAGAGAGATCAATCATTTTACTGGGAGCCGATGATCCGGTGTGGGATCAGCTTCAAAAAAAGTATAACAATGAGGTAATCAGCGGTCATTTCATACTGCTGTATAACGACGAGGAGACATTGAAATGAATAGAAAAATCATGTGTTTGCTGGCACTGCTGATCATGACAGTAAGCTTTAAATTTACGAGTACAGCGGCAGCAGGCGAGCAGGTGTTGATGGAAACACAAAAAGAGACGAACATCTATGAAAAAGCGGACAGGGATAGCAAAGTGGTGGTGACACTGGAAAAGGGGACACCTGTCATCTGTTGCGAAGCGGCAGACCTTGACGGCTGGTATGAAATCACCTATCAGGTGACAAAGGGATATGCACTTTGCAGTGATTTTGATTTGTATGGAGATGTTGATGGGATTGATGAGGGATTTCGAGATGTAGAAGAGGAGAATTTAGAGCAGTTTGAACGGATACAGGATGAACAGATGGAGAAAAAGAATGAATCCTTCTGGGGTGGCATTATGGCCGTGCTGATTGTGCTCATGTTTGCGGTTGGTGGCTTTACAGTATGGAAAAATATGAAAAAGGGAAAAAGGACAGAGGAAGACAGAAAGGATTTACGGACGTGAGGGAGAAATTCGACAAAATTATTATTGGTGCGGGACTTTATGGTTTATATGCAGCATTATATTGTGGTGTAAAGAAACAGAAGGTAATTGTTCTGGAATGCGACGCAGAACCGTTTCAGAGAGCTACATACATTAATCAGGCCAGAGTGCACCAGGGTTATCATTATCCGCGTTCCATATCAACAGCTATGAAATCGGCAGGCTACTTTGAGCGTTTTCATAAGGATTTCGCATTCTGCATTAACAGGGAATTTGAAAAAATATATGCGACATCTGCAAAGTATTCATGGTCTGACGGGAGACAGTTCAAAAAATTCTGCGAAGCAGCAGGCATTCCGTGTGAGGAAGTGTATCCAGAAGATTATTTCAAGGAAGGAATGTGTGATGGTGCATTTATAACAAGAGAATATACTTATGACGCGATGTTACTGAAGGAATATTATTTGGACAAGCTTTCGCGGTTGTCAAATGTGAAACTGCTGTTCCATCAAAATATAGCAACAATTGAAAAGGATGGTGACTATTATATCTGTCAGATGGTCTCCGGGCAGATCTATTTAGCACCCTATGTGTTGAATGCAACTTATGCGGGAACAAATCAGATTTTGAATATGGCTGGATTTGAGTCGTTTAAAATCAAATACGAATTGTGCGAAATTATTTTGTGCGATGCAAATGATCTGTTGAAAAAGTGTGGCATTACAGTGATGGATGGTCCGTTTTTCTCGATTATGCCGTTTGGGAAGACAGGTATGCACTCGTTGACCTCTGTTACATTCACTCCACACACGACAAGTTATGAGGAGCTTCCTGATTTCCCATGTCAGAGGGCAAGCAAAGAGAATTGTAGCAGACAACATTTGGGGAATTGTAATGACTGTATTGCGAAACCAGACAGTGCATTCCCGTATATGGAAAAACTGGCGAAAAAATATCTTAGGGACGATTTTGATTTTACATACAAGTTGTCACTGTTTTCAATGAAGCCTATCCTGATGAGTTCAGAAGTGGACGATTCACGACCAACAGTGATTCGGGTGTATACCCAAAAACCTACATTTGTGGGTGTTTTGTCTGGCAAGATCAATACAGTGTACGATTTGGATGAGGTGCTTGACAATGAAGGATAAAGAAAAGAATTTTGTTTCCGCGACAGTATATTTATATAATTCAGAGGAGGAAATAGAACGTTTTGGCAGACTGTTGATACAGACATTTGAGGACAACTTTGAACATTCAGAAATAATTTTTGTAAATGACAATTCAACGGACAACAGCGCAGAAATTGTAAAGAGGTTGAGCAGCATTGCCAGCACGACAAGCCTTTCGTTGCTGAATATGAGTTATTTTCAGGGCAGGGAAACAGCAATGAATGCGGGGCTGGATATGACAATCGGGGATTTTGTCTTTGAGTTTGACAGCACATTTATTGATTATACAGGACAAGAGATCATGAACGTTTATGCACATGCTTTAGGCGGATTTGATATTGTCAGCGCATCACCTGATAAGAATAAGCGGAGGACATCAGGGATTTTCTACTGTGTTTTTGACAAGTTTTCAGAGACGCCGTACCACATGTGCAGCGAGAGATTTAGAATACTCAGCAGACGTGTGATCAACAGAGTTACAAGCATGAACAATAAGATTCCTTACAGGAAAGCTGTGTATTCCCAGTGTGGTCTTGAGACAAAAAATATTGTCTATTCCGCTGTCATGTTTGATAAGAAACAGTCACATATTATAGACAGAGTAGAAAAGCGGTATCGAAGAAAACTTGCCATTGATGTCTTGTTGTTGTTTACTCAGCTAGGATACAGATTTTCAATAGGAATGACTACTATGATGATTTTTACAACGTTATTTATGATAGGGTATTCGTTTACAGTGTATTTATTTGGCAATCCCGTGGAAGGCTGGACAACAACCATTTTGTTTTTATCCTTTGCTTTTTTCGGTTTGTTTGGCTTGATTACGATTATTATAAAATATCTGCAGATTATGGTTGATCTCGTGTTTCGGCGGAAACAGTATTATTTTGAAAGCTTGGAGAAGTTGACGAAGTAGGTGGTGTAAAGAGCAAATGAGGGAGGACTTAGGTGAAAACAGGCACAAATAGAAAAAACATTTGGCTGTATATAGTTGTATTCCTTGTCAGTGTAGTGAGCTGTATGATAAGATATCCAGATTTTGAAACAACTTTATGGAGTGCATCTGATACGAACTATCAATGCCTTATGAATGCAAAAGCAATGCTCGAAGCTGACGAGGAAACCGTATCATTTTTACCACTGATTACTTTTTCCGAAGATACGGATTACGGACTGGAATATTCGTCGGGAGCATTGGATCAGAAGACTGGAAACTACTTTTATTATATATCGTTTCCTTCTTTTCCATTTGTAGTGCTCACTCTGTTTTTTAAAATAACAGAGCTGTCAGTAAATGAAGTCTCTTTATACATATTTTGCAGTATTTTGTTCTGTATTTCCGCTTTAGTGGTGGTGCGGCTTTTTGTAACTGTTTTTTCAGACAGATTAAATGAGTGCTGTATAGTATTTGTTACAGGGACAACCTATCTGTTTTCATACGAAATTATGCATTCTATGGGGTTGACTTACTGGGGACAGAATTGGTATATGATTTTCTTTCCGCTATTGTTTTTGGAGTTTATAAAGATTGAACACCTTGACAGACCGGCTTTTAAGGATTATTTCATCTTTACTGTTTTCGGTTTTCTGTTATTGCAGACAGAATGGTCAGGGTATTTTGCGTTGTTTGCTTTCTGGGCAATCAGTGTAATTCGATTAATAAAACATAAAGAAAGCAAGTATATCTATTTTGTAATTGGGATTGCTGTTCAAGTGATTATTTCTGCAATATTATTTGTAGTATTGCGTGCAAATGTAGTAGGTTTTCAGGAGTTTATCAATGTCATAAAGCAGAGATCAGCAGGGAGAATCAAAATATCTGATTACTCGCTTTTTGCCGTCGAAAAGTCGTTGATGTATTCTTTTGGAAATAGTATCATATTGACTGCTGCATTTGCTGTCTGGATGATATTATATAACTTAAAGAATAACAAGAGAATGTCTGTGAAAAAGGAGTATATTACAGTATGTGTCTTATTTTCTGTGCCAATCCTGGAAAACCATTTGTTTATGAATCATGCATTAACGTATAGCATGGATAAGATGAAGTGGTATTTTATCATTCATTTCATTCTAGTGTATAGCGTTTCAGAATTAATTTCTTTGACAAATGCCAAAAGAATTGTATTTTACTCCATTGGAAGTATTATGATGATTAGTTTGTTTTCTTATCTTTTTGTAGAAAACAATTATCGATGGCATGATGAGAGGTTGAAAGCCAGCAGTGAACTGGCACAATTTATAAATACGAATTATGGGGATAATGTTCTGGGACAATTAGGTGATAACAGTGTATAAAGATATTCTAAAATGCTATTTAGTCACGGAATTGTAAAAGAGACAACGATGAACAGCTTAATAAAAAGGGCAAATGATTATCATAAAAAATACGCAGTTGCTTTAAACGATTTAGATTTGTCATATACGCAAAAGTGGTATTCATCTGCTATCATTTATGACACAGAGAAAAGAAAATATATTGTGGCTGGTTCCATATGGAATCAATTTAATGATAAGATAGATGATTTGGAATATATAGAAGATGCTCAATATGTAGATATCTGTATGAACAATTTTGACAATTTTGTGCAAAGAATAATATTTCAAAAGGATAGTACCTTAGAAGAAAAAAAGATATTAATCTATCATCTGATAAATTGTTATGATTTGCAGGAAAATATTACTTATTTTATCGCAGAGGTGGAACATGTGCCAAGTCTTATTATGGCTGATAATCAAAATTCGGGAGAATGGTTGTCAGGGACTTCATTAGAAAGGAACAGATTGATTTTTCTTAATTCAGGTGGAAATAAAGAGTTGTTATATAATGCGAAACAATTGTCCTCAAATAGTATTGATGCAGATATTATTGATGTATTTGCTGAGGGAGATTTTATTTATGTTGATTTAGAGACAGATCAGATCATGGAGTATTCCTATCCCAATACGATCCGTATAATTTATGAGGAGGATTAGAATGCGCATAAAAAAGGAGGATATATTTTTTGTCCTGTTTAGTATCATTACTGCAGCGATATTTGCGTTATACAGGTGCATGAATGGTGATTTTGTAGCATACAACGGAGATTTTCAAAACTATAATATTTATAGAAGGCTTATAGCAGGGCAGACACAATATAAAGATTTTGTCAATTATCTTGGTAGTGGAATGATATTTATTAATTTTCCATTGATATATTTGTTTAGAAGTTTTGGAGATAGTGTATTCATTACAAATTTTACTACCAGCATTGTATACTCGCTTATTTTGTATATTTCTTTCTATACCATTCTTCATGAAAGAAAAAGAGTATATACTATTTCGGGAATCATATCCATTGCATCATTTATCATACTACATATGGGGTTCCATGGATCATTTTACTATAATTATGTATATGATATCGTGTTTATGGGGGAATTAGGGCATTCCATGCGTACAACAAGGGCTTTTTTGCCATTTATGCTTGTTGGCCTATTTTATGTTGTCAAAAATAAAGTGAGTCGAGAAGATTTGTTAATAGATATCTTTCAAACAATTAGGCTGCAAATTGTGGTTTATTTTATAATGGGTATGATGACAGTATGGTCCAATGATTATGGTTATTCCTGTGTGGCTTGTTTTTTTATAATTATGTTGCTGGTGAATCTATTTGGCGGACCAATATCACTGATGAAAAGAATGATAATGTATGGCACAGCAATGATCAGTACAATCGTCGGGATATTGTTATCAGTTACAATAATAACACATGGAAATATAACAGAATATATCTCGACAACATTGGGAATTTCACAATATCAGTTTTGGTATTATGGGAATTACTATAATAAATATTTAACTTTGCCTGATATTTTTAGTGATAAGAAGTATGTTTTTCTGACAATCTTTTTTTTCTTGCATAGTGCCTTTTTCCTTGTACAGGTTGTTTCTGACAGAATAAGTGATGATAGTATTTGCAAACTATTTCTTCATAGTACATGTTATTGTGCGTCGGTTGTGTATGTGGTTGGTTCAGGGGCGCACAATTATGCGGCTTTGGAATTGATAACTTACATTTTAAAAATAGGATTGTTTAAGGAATTACTGAAAAAAATAAATCGGTGTATAATAAAAAATAGACTTATTATATTTGAAAACGTTAGTGCTTGTTTTAGAGGGAGATTGTCACTTGTTATCAAATTCTTTAGAAGAAATTGGTTTTCTTTCTATTTGATTATAATGTTACTGATGTACTGTATTTCCATCAACATAATAAGAATAAATATTTCATATGAAAATAAAGATCAGATTGTGGGATTAGATGCTTATTCTGCAATTGGCGCAGGATTAGACCAATGTGCAGCAGATATTGATGATGGAGCCATTTTTTCAACATATGCGGGGGCATTGGAAACCATTAATGGTGTTTTTCAACCAACAGGAACAGATTACATTATCCATGTATTAGGGGATGAGCAGCGGAAGGAATACATAGAAAATTTTGTGAAAGGCGGTTATAAGTATGCATCAACCCTGAAAAACGAATATACGATTTGGGAATACTGGTAATATACGATTTGGGAATACTGGTCAATAAGGGTGAATTGGTATTTTTACAGAGAATTATATATGAATTATAATCCGGTAATTGAAACAAATTTTTCGGTGGTGTGGGAAAAAGCAGACGATGAAAATTCTTTAGACACAAGCGTGGAATTAAATTGGAAATACATAGACAAATCGACCTGCAGAATTGATGTAGAACTGCCCGATTATGAAGAGGGCGCTTATGTTGACCTGGAAATAAAGTATCATACCACATGGACTCAGGACAGGATGAAAGAGGGCGGAATGCGAAAGATTTTATGTATTCAGGACGGCGGGGAACAATATAATACCTATGGTGCGAATTGCTGTTATTATATGAAGGAAAATACGGAGGGCAGCTATATTCCAATTTACGTCAAAAATGGAAAAGGATATGTATATATTTCTTCCTATCCCATATCCTGTACAAAATTAGAAGGGGTGGAAGTTGCTGTTAAAAATGTGTTAAGAGCGCCAGACTATTCATTACATCTTACAAATTATACTGATTATTCTCGAAGAATTTCTACGGATAGCATTGCTCAAAATGGTACACTTTTAAAATTTGATAATACAGAATTTACAACGACTGTGTTGGAGAATGCCGGGAAGGTCAAATCAGGTAATGAGGTTGGTATAGTGGACAATGTATGGAAAGATGGAAATTACATTTATGTTTCATTGGAAAGTGCAGTAAAACCGGCTAGTTTTGTCTATCCCAATAAGATTGAAGTAGTAAAAAAAGAGAAGGTCTATAAAACTCAAAATTATTCGGATGATGAGTGGGTATGTGGAGTATCACGAAATGAAGGAAAAATATTAATAGATGCGGATATTGATTAAAAAACTGTATGCTGTCAGGGTTGGGAAAGTGACGAAAAAAGTGATTTCGGCAGACCTGACTGAAAAAGGATATTGTTTATCATTAGAGGATAATTTTGGGATACAGATTTTTGCATATCCGCAGGAAATAGAACTCATATATAGTCAATGATAACGAAACGGTGTATATTTAAATAATGGAAAGCGGTTGTTTTTACTGCGAAAAATGTCTATAATAGGATCAGGAGCGGAGGTATGAGGAATGGATGTATTGAGAAAAGAAGAAATTTATACAATAGAAGACATTTACGCTTTGCCAGATGGAGAACGTGCAGAACTAATCGATGGGAAGATATATTATATGGCGCCACCCAATACCAGACATCAGAGGTTAGTTTCTGATCTGCATTATCAAATAAAGGATTTTATTAAGCAAAGCAACGGAAAATGTGAAGTATTTCCTGCTCCATTTGCGGTATTTTTGAATAATAACGATAAAAACTATGTAGAGCCCGATATATCTGTTATATGTGATAAAAATAAGATTACAGATAAAGGCTGTAGTGGTGCGCCGGATTGGATTATAGAAATTGTTTCACCAAGCAGTAAACCTATGGACTACTTTACAAAGTTATTTAAATATCGTACTGCTGGTGTTAGAGAGTACTGGATTGTAGATCCTATAAAGAAACGTGTAACAGTCTATTTTTTTGAAAAGGAGTCAGTAGAAGAGTATTCTTTTGGGATGGATATTCCGGTGGGAATATATGAAAGATTTCATATTAAAGTAGAATAGATATTAAATAAATAGTGTTTCGTGAAAAGCATTTTGTTTTGTGTGCAGAAGATGTGTATGAGGAAGGAATTGTGACAATACTGGAAATGGCGGTATTTATAATAGAAGAAAGTAGAGGAATTATGGGGAATGGAGATACAATATGAGTAAGATACTGTGTTCTACAGGGGCATTGCTTGAATATGGCGGAGATTATAAACGATTAGAAACGCTTTCCAGACAACTGGTATGCGATGGTTATGAGTTTATGATGGATTATCCATATTACGAAGAAGTGGATGCATTGAAAAAGTATTTTCAGGAAATAAAATTGTATATCCCTGTTGTTCACTGTGAAAAAAGCATAGGTGAAAAGATCAGTAAAGGGGGAAAACTGGATCTGATCGATGCGTACGAAAAGTTTAAGATCAACTGCGATGTGGCGCAAAGTATCGGCGCTGAAAAAATGGTGATTCATCTGTGGGATGGGCGCACTTCAGATACGAGCTTTCCGAATAATTTAATCGGCTATGACCATTTGAACAAAATAGCCCGCCAATATGGTATTGATTTATTGATAGAAAATGTAGTTTGTGCAGTTGAAAATCCAATGAAACATTTATGCGAGCTCAGGGAGAATTATCCGGATATTCATTTTGTGTTTGATACAAAAATGGCAGCATTTCACGGTCAATTGGATTTGCTATATGAATCAAAATACCAGTGGTTATGGCAGGATGGACATATTTGTCATTATCATGTGAATGACTATTCCGGCGGATATATGGATTGGGAAAATCTTCGGCCGCTTCCGATTGGAAAAGGGAAAATCGATTTTGCACATTTTTTTGAATTCATACATAAGACAGGGTATGATGGTTCTTTTACAGTGGAAGCAACTGCATACCGTGATGGAGGAGTAGTTGATGTGGAGATGCTGAATGAGCAATTTAAATATGTCAGAGCCCACATTTGATAAATATTAATATCTGGGAAATGCATATAAATTAACATAAGAAACTGTAGGAAAATAACTGACACATCTTGACTTGTCTAAATCTTCTTATGCTGCGTTGCCTCAATCGGCGTCCCCCAGTACACCTCATTTCACCGCCTTGCATAAAAAGATTTATCCTGCGTCATATGCAAAGTTAATTTTTAACAAGTTCCTAATGTGAAAAACCATAAACGATAGTTTTTCACATGGAAATATGCCGCTGGAGTGATATGTTGTGAACTGTAGATGTAAACATTTCCAGCAAACGCAATATTTTAGCGGAAATGTATATCTGCTAGTCAGATGTAAACATCTGAATCTTGCGGCATTCGCCAGATTGACATACAAGTATGTCAGCTTGGCTCATTGCTCACAGAAAATACAACATATACGGCTGGCTCATTTGTGGTGAATGGAAATTGGCAGACGTTGTAATGGGGAAAGAAGGTGATAGTTCTTTTTATTCGTATCCGTGAACAGTTTAGCACAAAGAAAGACGGTTGTATATGGAAATTACTTATCATTGGGACGGTGCTATCTGATTCCCGACCTCAAACTTTCGGATACAACTGATCGATTCAATAAAGTGGCTGTCTGCCCTTGTTGTTATTGTAGTGGATTTTCTGCTATGCAGAGATCAACGATGAACTCTGTAAAAATCACACTTTCATCGTTCCATTATTATAAGGGAATGTCTTGCACTCTTGACAAAAACAGGTATGTTTTGTTAGCATGCAATCAGTCGGGAAATTGAATAAGAAAAGGAGACAAAGCAGTTCATGGGAGATACGAAACGAGAGATTGAAGCAGATTGCTTTTTACCACAGACGGAGGAGGAAGGACAAAGATATGGCAGAAACAAGGATACAGTGATAAACCATACATATATTAACAGTGGTAGTTACCGAAGAAAATTTGATTTTATTTCCAATTCGTCTGAGTTGAACCGCCTCATATTTCAACTGTCGAAAAAGATGCTGGAACATAGGTCGGGAACAAAGTTTGAGGATATGTATTGGATTGATGCGGCGCACCGGACGGTGATAGCGGAGGAAACCGAGAGCTGTTCCGAAGAACAGATTGTATATTCAAACAGCATACGTTCCAAAATACAAAAGTATGATAATCTGATCACGCTGCATTCTCATCCGAACAGTTACCCGCCCAGTATCAATGATTTGAATTCCAATTTTATTAATCATTATGGTCTTGGCATTGTAGTCTGCCATGATGGAAAAATATTCAAATATGCTTCAAATCAGGAAATACGGGAAGACTATTATAAGATGGTTGTTGAAAAATATCTGAAAAAAGGCTATAATGAATACGAAGCACAGATAGAGGCTCTTGAGGAATTAGTCACGAAGTTTGATATTATGGTAAAGGAGGTAACAGAGGATGGTATGTGAAAACGATATTCTGGAGATTCCTGAAGAATATAAAAAAATGTCTGAAGAAGAATTAGATAAGGAAATAGAAAAGCTTTATGAAACCATGAAAGACCAAAATAAAGGTGAAGTCAGAGAAAAAGTTGCAAAGATGCCTGTGAAAATTTTCTTTTAAGGATTGTTGCCCCGGTTTGAAAGGAACCGGGGTTTTCAATCATCTTACCTATCGCTTTTTTTCTATTCATAAAAGTAAACGCCCAGTCGGTAAATTCCAATTTACGTCAGAAACGGAAAAGGATATGTAGAGCCTCATCTTTTGCCATCTCATGAACTGTGTCGTAAGATTCGCACCGCTTCAAAAGACTTTAAGACAGTATTTGCAAGGATTTGAAGGTATTGAAAAGGACAATATAAACAACAACTATAAACAACCTTCTTAGAAGTTCGGACAACAAAAGGACAATTTCTAAGGAGGTTTTATCATGACAGAACAACAGGTAGCAAAGGCAAGAAGCATAGCATTAGCACAAGAGCAAGCAAAAATACAGTTGCCGCCACAAAAGCAGATTACAAGGCAGACAGTAACAGAAGTGTATCAAGAATACTGTGAGAAAGGTAGGAGCGGAAAAGCCTATGCAACTTTCAAGAAACAAGATTCTTTATGGAATAATCATCTTAAAGAACGTTTCGGCAAAAGGCACATTGATGAAATAACAGTAGTAGAAATTCAGGATTATCTGGAAGAACAGTATTATACAGACAATAGGGCATATACCTATACAGAATTCTTTTTTAAAATGTTCTATCTGATATTCGGGAAGCATATTCCAGAAACTATATTGATGTAGATTCCTATAACAAATTATGTGTAAACAAAGATACTAAAATACATATGCCGAAACTAAAGATTGATGATGATTTAGATATTGTTTCTTTTGATGATAATGAGATAGAGCAAGTAGACAATTGTTTCAAGGGCACAAATGCAGAGACAGCTTATATGTTGGGGAAATATTGTGGCTTGCGAAATGAATGTTACGGTTTAAAGTGGTGTAATGTGGACTTGAAAAGCGGCATTATCACAATAGATAGACAAATGCAGTATCAAGAAGGGCTGATAAAATAAGTTTCTCTGAAAACCAGAAACGCAAAGAGAAAAATCTATATGTGCAGCAAATTAAAAGATTACTTAAAAAAGACTAAAGCGGCAGCAGGACAAGAACAAAAAAGAGTTAGCTTTACAAAGGCAGCAGAACCAGACATTTATACAGGATTTAAATGGGAATATGATTTTTTCTCTTGAATTAGTTAATTCGCCTGCCTAATGGAAAGATACAAACAGTAAATTCCATGAAATATCTTCCAGAACTTTACAAGGTGAACACAATATAGCTTTTAAATACCACTATTTAAGATATACTTGCTATTCTTTAAAATGATTTTTTTGGCAGCAGTTTCCTTTTTAGTAGTGTATTTATTGCCTTTAATTCTGCCTATCTGCTTTCCATTCAGCTTTGCGGTTTTGATTCCCTCGGAAGTCCGCTGATGTAAGTCTAAAACCTCTTTTTCCGCTTGTTCAAAAGCGATTCTGATTTGTTCCTTTGCAAGCGATAATAAGTATTTGTTGATTCCCTCTAAGATTAAGTCCACATTAGTACCAGTCATTTGTATATTGCTTTCTAAGGCTTTTTATAAGTATCTGTGTTTATATGCGGCTCTTTGAGAAAAACAAAGTCTATTCCCAAATTAAACAATTCTTCATAGAGTGTAAATCCTTCCTCTGCATTTCTTGACATTCTGGAAACAGAATCAAATATAATTGTAACTTCTTTTCCTGTGGCGGATTCTTGTTTCACCAGTTTATAAAGCTTGTTCCATTCCTTTCTGCCTGTTGTCTTAGTGCCTGTGAAAACCTCTTTAATGATGTGGGCAGCTGGATAAACTTCTAAGATGTTCCGCTCTTGTCTGTCAATGTTCTGTTTCGGTGTGCTGATTCTGCAATATCTATATTTTTCTTTCATAGTCTTTTTATCTCCTTTCGTACCAATTTAAATGAAGGTCTATAAAACTCAAAATTATTCAGATGATGAGTGGGTATGTGGAGTATCACGAAATGAAGGAAAAATATTAATAGATGCGGATATTGATTAAAAAACTGTATGCTGTCAGGGTTGGGAAAGTGACGAAAAAAGTGATTTCGGCAGACCTGACTGAAAAAGGATATTGTTTATCATTAGAGGATAATTTTGGGATACAGATTTTTGCATATCCGCAGGAAATAGAACTCATATATAGTCAATGATAGCGAAACGGGTTGTGGGAGGTGTAGTTGGATGCAAAATAGAATTCTTTTACAGTGGAAGCAACTGCATCTTCGATTGTATTAGTTATTTTTCTGCAGTCCCTGAGAATCAAGAAAATAAAAAAATAGATTGAGGAAAGTGAATTTTAGGTATATAATAAATCCATCTGAAAGATTCAGAGATGACAAAGAAAAGAGATCACGAGATAGACTGACGATATTTGTCCCTGCAGGAACAATCTGCCAGGGGCATTTTCTGATGTGGGAGGTATTTATGAAAAAGAAACTATTCATATTCATGTGTGCAGGAATGATGATGACCGGCTGCGCAGGTCAGGGAAGCGGGGAAAACAAAGAGCCAGAGGTTATCTCACTGGATTTAGGTGGGAATGCTCAAAGTGATGATGCAAACAAAGAGCAGGCGAACAATATTGCTGACAGTGACGCTGGTGAAATCGTACAATCAGGAGAAAATACAACAAGTCAGGAGCCGGAAACGGAGAGTGCAGCAAAAGACAATAATGAGAATATTCAGAATAATGAAAATACGCAGGATTTATACATGCAATTCATAAACAACGAAGTTCCAGTAAATATTGCAAATGATTATCCACAGAATGATTACATGATATTCGGTCTGGAAGGAGGAAAATCTTATACATTTGCGGAACTTGGGCAATATATCAATCAAAGTTATTTTGATCCTGCATACTCAGAAAAGACAGCATATGATTACGCACAATACACTTATGTGGACTGTCCGGACAGCAATTCCCAAAACTTTTTAATCAAATTTGTCGGATTGAATATTTATACACAAGGCGATGACAGTTTTGCTGTCTTTGTGATTACAGAGAATAATGGGCAGTTGTATCTGACAGGTGAATATGAGTGCTGGGCGCGCAGTTATACAGAACAGTATCGTAATGGTCTGTGCATCAATGGTGGTTCTGCAGGAGCCGGAGATCACTATTCAGGTGAATCCGTTATTTTGTCCAATGGTAAAATAACAGATATTTATGGAGTAGAAACGTTAAGTGGATGGTGGACAAGTTACGTCAGTGAGACAATCTTTAATGAAGTTTTTGACGAGAATACGGAAGTACCACTGGAGGTATCGATTTATACAATTGGCGAGGAAAAATATTATACATATGATTTTTCAGAGTGTACAGATGACCAGGTAATCCTGTGCGAAACCTATATCGACAGATGCCGGGACGAGGTAGGAATCAAATGGGTTACAGATGCGGAAATAGATGCAGCTATCCAAAAAAGATGCAGCGCAATAGGTGTGAGCGGTGACACGATTGGGCAGCAGGAAATGGTAACATGGACAAATGTTTGAAACGTTGCAATTCACACCTATGCCAGTGTTAATTATTTTTTAAGCTATTGAGGTGTGAATTATAACAATTTTTGCACACAAAATGCTAAAG
>CAMWMM010000009.1 GCA_947175285.1 uncultured Lachnospiraceae bacterium | reverse complement strand
TCACACCGAAAAAACGTATAAATATGCAAAACACAGTAGGGGTGTGAACAGTAACAAAAGAACAAATGATACGAAAATATATTCGAAGTATTCTTGACATACCTCTTCGCTTACAGTATAATTTTATTATAAGTTGCAGCTGTTACTTAAAACAAATGCAGGAGGGTAATCATTATGTTGAAGATATTGAATGAGAAGGTGTTGAAGACTGATGAAGAAATCAGAAAACTTTATAAAGACTGCAAGTATATATATATCATAGACAGTTATGATAAGGCTATAGATGATGAAGGCTATCTGTATTGTGTCAGTACATCAGATGATTCCTTTGATGCATTGATTCGTGAACGTGACAAACTTGAGAATGCAGGCAGGATATGTGTCATTAGGGGAAGTTATAATAATGGAGGTGCAGTAGGTGTACAGTACGAGTTTAAAGGATAACAAATATTCGGTTATTTGTTTTGCGGTACGCGGACAAGTACAGATTATTGATTTTATTGTTGACACAGGGGCAATGTTCACTTGTTGTAATTACAAATTTTTGACATAAACATGGAAGAGAAAGATTTAAGGGGAAATGAAATAAAATTTTTAGGCGGATTTGTAAAAGGTTCACCAGTAAAGTTTTATAAATGCAGCCTGAAACAATTCACCATTGGAAACATAGATATGGGGGAACAGGATTTATGGATTACATTTGATAAGAGGGTAACAGATACTGTACTGGGAATGGATAATCTGCAACAGGTTATCTTTACAGCAAATCCATATAATAAAAAGATTTGTTTCTGCCAAGACAGCGATGACTACAATGATAACTTCAAATTGTTTACAGCATAAACCATAACTGAATAAAAGAAATAAGAATTGATGTAAAATATGAAATTGTCAAAGCAATAAATATTTTGCATCTTTTTTTGCCGCTAAGGATGTATGGCGGCAGGACTTTTATGAGGAAGGTAAAAAACTAAAATGAGGACAGCGTATTTAGATACACTATATGAGCTTGCGCAAAAGGATAAAAGGGTATATGCATTGATTTCAGATAACGGGGCAATTGTATATGACAAATACCGCAGGGACTTGCCTGAACAATATCTAAATCTTGGAATATCAGAAGCAAACATGATCGGGATGGCAGCGGGCATGGCAAGCTGTGGGAAGATTCCTTTTGCATATACGATTGGTGCATTTCTTGCTTATCGGGCATTTGAGTTCATCAGGAATGATGTATGTCTGCAAAATCAGAATGTCAAAATTGTAGGGACAGGCGCCGGAGAGGTTTACAGTACACTGGGACCAACGCATCATTCGACGGAGGATTTAGGAGGACTCAGAGCATTACCAAATCTGACAATCATATGTCCGGCAAGCCCATTGGAAGTCAGAAAGGCAACACAGGCAGCATATGAGTACAAAGGGCCAGTTTATTTAAGGCTTGGAACGAATAGGGAGCCGGAAATATATAGGAATGATTATGAGTTTCATATTGGGAAAGCTGTCACTATTAAAGAAGGAAATGATTTGACACTGATAGGTACAGGCAGTATCTTAAAAGATTTGCTGGAGGTTGCAGAAGAATTGGAACCCAAAGGAATTCAATTAAGAGTTGTTAATATGCATACAATTAAGCCTTTGGATGGGGATGTGATTCGGCAGGCTATTGATGAAACAGGGAAAGTCATTACGGTGGAGGATCATAATGTGACTGGAGGATTGGGCAGCGCGGCTGCGGAAGTGATTGCACAATATGGGAAATCGGTTCAGTTTAAGGCTATGGGGCTGATTGGGTTTTCAAATGGATATGGTACTTATGGGCAGGTCAAGGAGCAGAATGGATTGGGAAAAAACAGGATTAGAGAAACGATCTGCAACATGCTTTGCCTGTAAATGGTTTATGTTTCAAGATTTGACTGGCAAATGAGTCAGACAGGAAAGGGAAAACAGCATGCCTTACATAGATTTTGTATCAGATTTGCATAAAGCAACGAAACGGGATTATATTGGACGCGTGGTAAGTGATGATAAAGCAGACTGTGCCATAATTGCCAAGCAATATGGATATGACTATTGGGACGGTGACAGGAAGTATGGTTATGGCGGCTACCGTTACGACGGCAGATGGAAAAGTGTGGCAGAGAAACTGGCAGACCATTATCAGCTGCAGCCGGAACAGAAAGTATTGGATGTGGGATGCGGTATGGCGCATTTGCTGTATGAGCTTACGCAGGCAGTCCCAGGGATAAAAGTGGCTGGCATTGACATATCACGTTATGCATTGGAACATGCCAAGCCTGAGGTCCGCAGCATGCTTCAGTATGGGCAAGCGCAGAATCTTCCATTTGAGGACAATGAATTTGACCTGGTGGTTTCCCTGGCAACGTTGCATAACCTCAAAGTATTTGATTTAAAAAAAGCGCTGCAGGAAATAGGGCGCGTCAGCAAGAAAAACAGTTATATCATGGTGGAATCCTTTCGCAATGACAGAGAAGAAGTTAATATGCTATACTGGCAGCTTACATGCGCAAGCTATTATTCTGTGGAAGAATGGGAATGGCTGTACCGGGAGTGGGGGTATGCGGGGGATTACAGCTTTATTTTCTTTGAGTAGGGGCAGGTATTTGAAGGTATTCTGAGATTGGAAGACAGAAATTGAGATAGGGGGATTATATGTTTATACCATATGCAAAGCACTGTATCGACCAGGACGATATTGATGCGGTTGTGAAAGCCTTACAGGCAGATTATATAGCGGCTGGTCCAGGCATGGAGGCGTTTGAAAAAGATTTTGCCGAATATGTGGGCGCAAAATATGCCGTTGCGCTATCCAGCGGAACAGCTGCTTTACATGCCTGTTGCTACGCAGTGCAGATACAGGACGGTGATGAAGTCATCACTACCCCGATGACGTTCGTGTCAACGGCAAGCAGTATATTATTTTGTAGGGGAACGGCAGTATTTGCGGATATTGACGAGAAGACTTATAACATTGACCCAGATGACATAGAGCGAAAGATATCGTCGAATACGAAAGCGATTATCCCCGTGCATTACACGGGTCAGCCTTGTGAAATGGAAAGGATATTCGAGATTGCAAAAAAGTATGGGTTGTATGTCATAGAGGATGCGGCGCATGCGCATGGAGCGGAATATAACGGAAGCCGTATTGGCTCATGCAGATATTCTGATCTGACGGCGTTCAGCTTTCATCCTTCAAAAATAATGACCACTTGCGAGGGCGGGATGGTCACTACCAACAGCGAGGAATTATACCAGAGGATAAAAATGTTCCGCGCATACTGTTCTACCAAAGATCCGAAATTGTTGACCAACAAGGAAGAGGGGCAGTGGCATTATGAAGTGCAGGGGCTGGGGTATAATTATCGGTTATCAGATGTCATGTGTGCGCTTGGGAAAAGCCAGTTGAAGAAATTAGACAGCTTCGTGGCATATAGGAGAAAAATTGCGCAAAGGTATGATCAGCAGATGCAAGATCTGAATAACATTATCCTGCCGTATCAGGCTGCGGGATGTAACAGCAGCTGGCATTTATACGTGATTCAGGTGGAACACGGGCAGCGCCGGGAAATATACGCGAAGATGAGGGAGAAAAACATAGGGGTCGATGTCCATTATCTGCCGGTATATAAGCACCCTTATTTTCAGGAAAATGGCTATCAGGATGTTTGCTGCCCAGTGGCAGAGGCGTTGTATGATGATGTGTTGAGCATACCGATTTATTTTGGATTGACGGAGGAGCAGCAGGATTATGTGGTCGAAACGCTGCGGGAACTCATAAAGGGGAACAAATGATAAAAGTGATCTTATTCAGCCCGTGTGGGTATGTAGGCGGTTTCTTAAAGACAAAATTGACTGAATGCGAGGGGATTTCACTGTTTGGGATCACAAGGGAAAGTGATCTGGATGCATTTGAGGGAGAATATGATATCCTCTTATATACGGCTTCTATCACATCTGCCAGAAAGGCTACAGCAGAACAATATATCAAGGATAATGCTCTGTGTGCTGCTGATATGATGGGATTTTGCAAAAAACACAGTGTAAGGCGCATCATTTACCTGTCAACGGACGAGATATATGGAATGCTGCAGGCGTGTGAGGTGACAGAACAATCAGCAATGGTTTCCCCCAATATTTATGCGGCTACCAAGTATCTGGCAGAACAGGTAATCAGAGAAAGCGGGATACCATATTATATACTGCGCCTGCCTGGGATTGTAGGTCGGTTTTGGGGAGATAATTTCATATACAGGACAATGGAAAAAGTTCGGAATCAAGAAGATATATATATTTATAACGGACAAAAGGAGTTCAATAATCTGGTTGATATAGACGACCTGACACAATTCATCCTGGTACTTTGCAATAAAATGGAAAGCCCGGTATCTGAAACATTTGTTATTGGAAATTGTGAAAAGATAAAGCTGTTGGAACTTGTGAAGTTTATGAAGGAAATGTATGGCTCATCATCTGAAGTCCATGATGATGAGGATTCTTCAGGAAGGTATTTTACGTTGAATGTTGAGAAAGCGGTAAGCTACGGTTACCGTTCCAAACAGATAAAGAATATCATGTATGAACTTAAGGAGCTACAGTACTATGGTTGATAAAGAGTATAGACCGGGAGGGAAGAGTTATCTATGTGTAAATGATGACAGCAAGCTCGTGGTCAACGCGGAATATTTAGCAGGGCTTAAGGAAAGGCAGGATGGAAATCCGGAAAAAAAGTGCACACTGTGTCTCCACAACGATACGAGGGAAAAGCATCATGAAATGATCAATTTATATCCTAAAGGGGCATATGTGCGTCCGCATTGTCATGCAGACAAGACGGAAACGAAGATTATGTTGGAAGGAAAAATGCTGGCGGTTCTGTTTGATGATAAAGGCAAAATAACAGACCGTATCATCTTATCGTCTGGCATGAATGATAATTTCCTGCTTCGCATTGACAGGATGGTCATCCATACAAATATCCCGCTGACCGATGTTGTTTTTTATGAATCGATTACGGGACCATATACAGGAGTCAATGATAGTTTTTTTCCTGCATGGGCACCGGCATTGGATGATGACGATGCCATTCAGGAGTTTTATGCTAGATTGGATATAGAGGATTTGTACAGGATAGGAGGGAGATAGAATGACTGAACGCACACTTGGCGATTTGTGCTCACGAGAGCGGGAAATGCTTTATCATCTGGAATTGGTCATGTCGGATGGATGGGAAAAATCGTTTGATTTTACGCATAAGGAGAAGGACAGTTATTACGTGCTGCAGAACAAGCATGAGTATCTGATGGAATATGGTTTTGAAACCATACCGCAGCTAAAAGAAATGCTGGACAGATTGTGGAAAAATGAACAGTACATGCAGGATATTGAAAAGACGGTGCTTGCTGCGGCGATAATGAAAAAACCGAAACTGGAAGAGAATGTGTATGCAGAAAGGGATGCACATGGGCATATGCCGGAGTTCATATACAGTTTCTGATTTTCACATGTAGCTGTTGTTGGGGGATATATGAAAAGAGATGATGTATTAGAATTTTATAAAAAGCTGCAATTTAATGAGACTAGTACACCAGAAACGTCTGCAGAATTAATTAAAAAAAATAATGGCGTTTTGTATGTTTATCCGAACATATCAGATATTATCTATGCTGACAGAATATTGGAAGTAGGATGTGGTGCAGGATGGCTCAGTAATTCCATAGCTTATTATTATGGGAAAGAGGTAGATGCTATTGATTTTAACCCAAGGGCGATTAAATATGCAAGATTAACAGCAGAAGAGTTGGGAGTATCTCCTAAATTTGTAAAAGCTGATTTGTTTGAATACAAAACAAAACCTTTCGATTTAGTTATTTCAAATGGTGTATTGCATCACACATCAGATTGCATATTAGGGATTGAAAAATGTATTGACCTGACTAGATCAGGGGGGCGATTATTTTTAGGATTATATCATAAATATGGAAGAAAGCCTTTCTTGGATTATTTTTCAAAACTAAAAAGTATATCTGATGATGAGGAATATTTATTTGAAGAATATAGGAAACTGGATAATAGGCATAAGGATGTAGTACAGGCAAAAAGCTGGTTTTTAGATCAGGTTTTGCATCCATTTGAAACACAGCATACACTGAAAGAAGTTATGGAAGTATTTGAAAGAAAGAATGTAAGACTAATATGTACATCTATTAATTCTTATGATCAAAATATTGATTTGGATATGCTTTATGAGAAAGAAAAAGAATATTATGAAATCGGAATGAAGTATTTAGAAGAGGGTCAATATTTTCCGGGTTTTTTTTATATCTTAGGAGAAAAAATGTAAGGAGAGAACAATGAATATATTAGGGATATCTGCCTTGTATCATGATGCGGCGGCGTGCCTTGTAAAAGATGGGGAGATCATTGCCGCTGCGCAGGAAGAGCGCTTTACAAGGATAAAGCATGACTTAAGCATGCCGATAAATGCGGTAGAATATTGTTTAAAAGAAGGAAAACTCAACAAAAATGAGATTGATATAGTGGTATTCTATGATAATCCGCTGTATACGCTTGATAGATTCTTGAAAAACACGGCTGTTGTAAGTGGTGATTCAAGGGAGCTTGTTGACAGGAGTTTTGAGCCGATGTTTGCGAGAAGGCTGTGGGTGCATAAGCTTGTTGAGCAAATGCTGGGGGAAAATGCGTTAAGGAAATTCTATGTATGCGAGCACCATATGTCGCATGCTTCATCGGCATTCTACCCGTCGCCGTATGAAAAGGCGGTCATACTTACCATTGACGGCGTGGGCGAGTGGGCGACGGCAACGATTGGCACAGGCGATGGTGAGAAAATAGAAATAAAAGAGGAGATGCGTTACCCCCATTCCCTGGGGATGCTTTACAGCGCATTTACATATTTCTGCGGCTTCAAGGTAAATTCAGGGGATTATAAATTTATGGGTCTTGCCCCGTATGGAGAACCCGTGTATGAAAACCTAATAAAAGAAAAGCTTTTAGATATCAAAAAAGATGGCTCGTTTAAAATGGACATGGCGTACTTTGACTATCAGCACGGGAGGGCGATGACAAATGAGAAATTTGCAGAACTGTTTGGCGGTACAAGGAGAATGCCGGAGGACAGGATCACCAAAAGAGAGATGGATATAGCTGCCTCCGCGCAGAAAGTGACGGAAGAGATTATCTTGAAAATGGTCTCGCATGCGAAAGAGGCGTATGGAAAGGATACAGACAATCTAGTCATGGCTGGCGGGGTTGCCTTAAACTGTGTGGCGAATGGAAAGCTGGCAAAAAGTGGAATTTTTAAGAATATCTGGATTCAGCCGGCGGCAGGGGATGCTGGCGGCAGCCTTGGCGCCGCACTTTATGCTGCGTATAATTTGTGCGGGGGGAAAAGAACGGTAAATACACCAGATTCCCAGAAGGGTAGTTATCTTGGACCAGAATTTTCGGAAAATGAAACGGAAAAGTATTTGAAAAACAATCATTATGTTTACCATAGACTAGATAAAGAGTACTTGTATAAGACGGTTGCATCAAAGCTTGCAGAAGGCAGGGTCATCGGGCTGTTCCACGGAAGAATGGAATTTGGGCCGAGGGCGCTTGGGAACAGAAGCATCATAGCGGATGCGCGCTCAGAAAATATGCAGGTGAAGCTGAACCAGAAGATTAAATTCCGGGAATCTTTCCGACCGTTTGCACCTGCTGTCTTAAGGGAGGACGTACAGGAATATTTCGAGCTTGAAGGCGACAGCCCATACATGCTCTTGTGCGCAAACGTGAAGGAAAACAGGAGGAACAGATCGCAGTTACAGGAGGACTTAAAGCGGCATAATGGAGACATGCTGGAGGTCGTGAAGCAGAAACGTTCCGATATCCCGGCAGTCACGCATGTGGATTACAGCGCAAGAATCCAAACGGTGACAGAGGAAGGAAACGATTATTTTTACCATATCATAAATGAATATAAGAAAATTACGGGATGCGGGGTAGTTGTGAATACGTCTTTTAATGTCCGTGGAGAGCCTATCGTATGCACGCCGGAGGACGCATACAAATGCTTTATGCGCACAGATATGGACATGCTTGTACTGGAAAACTGTGTTTTATATAAAGATGAGCAGCCTGAATGGACAGAAGGAGACACATGGAAAAGCCTATATGAACCGGATTGAAAAAAGTGTTAATTCTAAACAGATCCTTGGGATGGGAGGAAGATAGAATGGCTGAACGCACACTTGGAGATTTGTGCTCACGAGAGCGGGAAATGCTTTATCATCTGGAATTGGATATGCCGGATGAATGGGAAAAATCGTTTGATTTTACGTATAAGGAGAGGGGCAGTTATTACATGCTGCAAGACAAGCATGAATATCTGATGGAATATGGTTTTGAAACCTTACCGCAGTTAAAAGAAACGCTGGATAGATTGTGGGAAAATGAACAGTATATGCAGGATATCAAAAAGACGGTGCTTGCAGCGGCGATAAAGAACAAACCGAAACAGGAAGAGAGTGTATATGCAGAAAAGGATACACATGGGCATATGCCGGAGTTCATCATATACAATTTCTGAATGGCATGGAAATATCACGATAGATAATAAATACTGAGATTGTGGAGTAAGCGAGACGGAGCGGGGAGAAATGCACGATGTTGAAAATATTATACGCACTGGCGGAGAAGTATGAAGGTAAAAAAATCTTTATTTATGGGATTGGATTCCATGCAATGAGCGCGTTTGCGGAATTATCATATTGCGGTATTGACATATCTGGTTTTGTAAATACAAATAAGGCATATGAGCAACATACAGGCGAATATATCATGAACAGGAGAATTGTGGGAAAAGAAGAGCTGGTTCCAAATGATGGTATCGTAGTTGTTCCGAGGGAAATATCAAAGACCGCAATACAAAAAGCGCTTTATGGGATATGTGTCCTGAAAATGGATGAATTGCTTGCACCTGATTACAGGCTTAGGAATAAAAAAGTGCTCATATATGGGATTGGCAAGAGAGGAAACGAAATATATGACTTATTGGAATCAAATGGAATAAATCCGGCAGCAGCATGCGTTTCGAAAAAAAAGCAGAATGTTTGGAAGGGATTGCCGGTCTATAGTATTGACGAGTTAGAAGCTGCACCAGATATGGTTTTTGTTTTAGCAACGAAGATTCCTCAATATAGGGATGAAATGCTTGGGAAGTTGGAAAATCTTGATGTGGAAAAATATATCGATCTTTTTCTGACATATAATGATATGGTTTCGGGCGACATGTATCAGATTGTTGATAAGGTATCTGGTGAGGGGAAGAATATCTTTTTATATGGAAATGATGATGAACTTTTTAAGTTTATAGAAAAAATACTGAATCGGTATGGCGTCAATATCAATGGCAGGATATATGAAAATGCTGATCCGGATAAGGGGATTGAAAGTATTTATGAACTGATTTATAAAGAGCTGGATGATATCGCTGTTATTGTGGCTGAATGGGACAGCGAAAGATCGCAAGCTGTCTGTGATAAATTAAGTGAAATAGGGTTTTCTATACAAAAACACGATTATACATCTATATATCCTAAAGCACTCAGATATAAAAAGGGATTCCGGGTCATGACGGATTGCTTGTTAGGGTACAGTCCATATGCGGATGAGAGATTTCCGGGGTATGTCGTCTATGGAGATGCAAAGAAAGATGATTTGAAAATCATGATCCTGGGCGGTTCGACTTCAACGGATGGATTCTACCGCAGTATTGGATGGCCGTATTTCTTTTGGAAAAAATTCCAACAGCAGAAGGAGGTAACCGTATATAACGGGGCAATGATGGGGCATGATGTTGTGCAGGAATTATTAAAACTTCTCAGGGATATTGCGTATATAAGGCCTGATGTTGTGATAAGTATGGGTGGGATAAATAACGTAAACATAAAAAAGAATACAGATAACCAATTCTGTGTAAAGGATATCATGGAATGGATAACTGCCATGGCACCGAAGGAAAGATATATAAGCGGAGTAAAAGGCGATGAATGCACCTATGAGTTCTGGCATAGGAACCTTAAGGTGATGAAAGCAGTTGTGGAATCCTATGGGGCAAAGTTTTTTGGTTTTCTGCAGCCTATGAATGTCGCGAAAGAAAATCCAAGTCTTTTTGATATCATTACAACAGGGGAGGACAATGAAGATTTTTGGGTTTTCAGGGAACGTTCCGGAAAAGAATCAGAGCCGGCCTATCAAAATCTTATTAACCTATTTGATCAGGAAACAGAAATGTTTATAGATTATGCCCATTATTCAGAAAAAGCGAATGATATGCTTGCTGATGTCGTGTTTAAGACGGTCATTACGAATATGAAGGAGAATTTGGAGTGAAAAAAAATCTATACGTCGTATCGGAAGAGTATCGAAAAAAGGATATTTATGTATATGGAGTGAGTAGGGAGTCCGTTGATGTATTTGCTAATATAACCTTGCATAATGGAGAAGTGGCAGGCTTTGTAGATGATAGTGGAAGCGTGATAGGCGATAGTTTCATGAACAGAGTTATCATTTCAGAAGAAGAATTCGAGGATACAGAGGCTGCTGTCCTTGTTTTACCGGGATTTGTGACCAAGGACAGCGTAAAGACATGTAAGGAAAAATTCTATTGGAGAGAAGTTCTTGAAGTGAATCTAGATATAGGTGAAAAGAATATATATGTATATGGTTTGGGAGAGGTCGGCAAAAAATTATGCAAAAAACTAGATGAAGAAAATATAGAAATAAAGGGCGTGTGTATCAGTGACCGGGGCGGATATGAGCGGTGGAATGGCAGGACAGTAGTGGATTTAGAGGAGATAGAACAGGAAGAGGATTGTGCTATTATCCTAGCAACAGAAAAGGACAACTTTCTGCGTCAGATGCTTAGAAAGGTTGAATGTTATCAGGCAGAATTATATTTACCTGACATTATATCACAGAATTATATAAGCAATAGTACTTTTTTTCAATGTGTTGCAAAGGCCGTGAGAGAGCATAAAAAAATATATGTATATGGAAATAAAAATGATTGGACGGATCTGATTTTGATTATTTTCAGAAGATACGGCGTAAAAATTGAAGGAGTCGTATATAAGGAAGAAAATCAGGTATTAGGCATAAAAAACGTATATGACCTGATTTATGAGAAATTGGATGACATAATGATCGCCATTGCTTCGGATTCAGGGGATGAGGTGAGTCAGGCCGGTGATATTCTGGAAAGCATAGGGCTCACGATGGGGCGTTTGTCATATGCATCTGTTGATATACCGCATACGTCGCCTTACGTATTTGCATATCCCAGTAACTATTATGAGCAGGACAGTCTTTTTAGCCAATGTGCGCATCATAAAGGAAAATATCCGGGGATCATCGTCCTGGGTGATGATCAGGCTGTTGATATAAAAATATTTGTTGTCGGCGGTTCAACATCTACAGTGGGATTGTACAAGCAGATGACATGGGTGGAATATTTATATAAAAAAATGAAAAACATGGGTTATTCGCTCACGGTATATAACGCGGCGTCGGCTGGCTATAATGCAGCAGATGAGTTATTGCGGCTGATCAGGGATGCCTGCCATTTGAAGCCAGATTACGTGATCGCATTCAGCGGAGTAAATAATTTATATGAGAATCTGCCGTCCAACAGGTTTTTATTATACCCGAAGCAAAGCTGGAGCAATAAAAATATGCCAAATGGCGTTGAAACATCAGAGGACGCCTATGATTTTTGGCATAGGATGATCAGACTGGAGAAACTGGTTTCAGAATTTTTAGGGGCAAAATATTTGGCTTTTCTACAGCCAATGAATTTGCAAAAAAGAAACAAAAATGTATTTGAAAGAAGTTTTTTTGAAGTTTTAAGATGTTCTGAAAATGCCAGACTATTTGCAGAAAGGGCGGATCAAGTGGGGGGAGAGTACATCAATTTGATATCGCTGTTTGAGGATAAAGAGGGGATGTATATAGATGAGTGTCATTATTCAAATGCTGCGAATGAGATCATAGCGGACATTGTAGTGGATGAACTTATCAAACATATTGGTATATGAATAGGAGGAAAAGGAAATGCTGAGTCATTTGCCGTTAAACAAAAAAATCGTTATTATTGGGGAAGGAAAAATAGGAAAAATCATAGCGGATTTTTTGATATCAGGTGAAGTACAGAAATTTATAGCAGAAGGATGCCTGCTGGTGGATGATGGGTATAGGAAAAAGGAAAGTTATCGAGGAATGCGTATTCGTGAAATGTCAGAATTTGTGGGGAATGAAAAATTAGATGAGTATGTTTTTCTCAATACGGTAACATCAATAGAAAGCGAGACCTATAAAAAGCATTTATATAATTATGGAATAATAGATGTAGTCGGATGTAACGACTTAAATATGGTAATGGAAATTGCAGCACAATATTGGTTAGATTTTTTTCAAAAAAATGGGATAGAGACAGATCAAAAAGAATTGTGTATCAATGATTTTGTTTTCCCTAATCCGTTTTTGCAAGATGTTCCGAAAACTGTCTTGCATGCCTTTTTGACAGATGTGAGGGATTTAGTTATACCTCTTTGGAAGGATGATTATGAATTTTGTGATGATGGACCATATGAAACAGAACACGTGAAAGTTTCAGAAGGTGACATCGTCATTGATTGTGGCGCCAATATTGGCATCAGTACGGCAAATGCAGTGGCGAGAAAATGTAAAAAGATATACGCGATAGAGCCAGTTATGAATAGCTCGCTTGCCAATTGCAAGGCATTATTTGGAGATAGGATGGAGATCTGCCAGGTGGCAGTAAGTGATTATGAAGGTTCTGCAACGATACATATCAATCCTGATTCATGCAATGATAATTCCATTTACTATGTCCAGAACACTTTGAGAGAGGAGTTGGAAGTAGAAGTTACAACCATAGATTCTCTGTGTAAAGAGATGGGTTTGCAAGACATAGGATACATAAAGTTTTATATTGATGATCTAGAGGGTGGAATGATTGTCGGAGCGCGGGAAACGATAAAAGCGTACAGACCTAAAATCGCGATTTTTCCATGTCGTCCGGACAATACAGATGCTTTTAAAAGTAAGTTAGAGGAATTGATTAGGGGTATGGATTCAAGATATGTATTTGAATATGCTTATAACAAAATGTTTGCCTATACTGTTTAAAGGGGAAATTGGCAGGATTACGGTTTCATTTTGGTGATGTTTTTATAGAGAAAATATTAAGAGGAGACAAGGAAAAATGAAGAAAGCGATTATATTAGGCGGCGGTGTGACAGGCTGCGTATCTGCAAGGGAACTCGGAAAAAAAGGGTATCAGGTGACTCTGATCGAAAAAAATCCCTATTTGGGAGGCGGATGCCATACATTCTTTATGGGAGGCCATCCCTATACAGAGGGACCGCGATTTTTAACAATCACAGATGAAAAAATATTTGATTACATAGACGAGATTGTCCCGTTACGGCGGTTTGCGTTGTATGAGGATACTTATATTGAACAGGATCAGGCCTTTTATTCTTATCCAATGCATTGGGATGACATTCAGGTTATGCCTGATTTTGCAAAGATAAAATCAGAGCTTGATAACCGTCCTGAAAATGTTCATGCGGATAATTTTGAGGATAGCTGGATCAATGCGGTAGGACCGACGCTATACGGAAAATATGTCAAGAACTATACAGAAAAGATGTGGAAGGTAAAAAGCAATAAGGAATTGGACGGATACGAATGGTCTGTAAAAGGATTTACAATACAGCATGGGGAGAGGAATGTGACAGATCTGGGGACTGATAAGCATGCCCATCCATTTGAGAAGGAGGGATTCAACCGATTTTTTGATGTCTGCGTGAAGGATGCGGATGTTCGTCTGAATACGGAAGTAAAACATGTGGATTTGGAACAGAAAAAGGTATATCTGGGAGACGAAGAATTAACAGGGGACATTATGATATCAACGCTTCCATTGGAAGAGTTGATGGAAAATACCTATGGATCCCTGCGGTACATAGGGCGGGATTTCTACCCGATTGTTTTACCGATCGAGCACTTGTTTAAAGATGGTCATCATTTCCTGTATTATCCGAATGGCGAAAAGCATACAAGGGTTGTGGAATATAAAAATCTGACGATGCATGAAGCTCCAGATACGCTGATCGTTGTGGAAGTGCCGTCCATGAATGGGAAGCTCTATCCGTGCGAGATGATGACCGAGGAAAGGAGGAAGGCAGACTTATATAAAAAAGCGCTTCCGGATAATGTGTTTTCCCTTGGCAGGCTTGGTTCATACCAGTATACAGGGATAGCGCAGTGCATTGAGCAGGTTTGGGACCTGGTAAAGGAATTATAACGAAAAAAGGAAGATACTATATGGATTTTTTGGACTATTTTTTGATTGATGATTTGAAAAAATACAAAGGCTTTATCATATATGGAGTTGGATATTGTACCAATCAGGTATATCCGATCTTATGCAAAGGGGGGCTAAAAGAACATATTATTGCGTTTGCCGTCTCAAAACTGGAACAGGATGAACAATTTGAAAAGCATGCAGTCATGCAGATTGACAAGATTGAATGTGATAAAGATGCAACGGTTGTGTTGGTTTCTGCGCATGGCATATGGCAAAAGGAAATGTTACATAACGCACAGGAACTGGGGTACAGGCATATTTTATTGTTAACCGATTATGTGAAAGATCCTAATAATCTTCTTCGATTGTACGGCAAATTAAATTATGTGGAATTTCGCAGAAAGATAGAATGCAAGCATACGTTTTATACGGGAGAGGATAAAGAGGCACAAATAGAAAGTAAGTTTTATACGGAAAAACATATTGTTTTCATATCAGGCTGTTTTAAACCGAGAGACGCCAAGATCATAAATGCGTTAAAAAGAAAAGGCTTTGAGGTTACAGTCATTTTATATGGTAGGGATCGTTGGAGTGAGCTTTTTGCAGAAGAAATCGTGAGGAATGAGATAAATCCTATCAAGTGCAAGGATGAAGAGGATATGATCTATTGCATGATGCAGTATCGTCCAATGCTATACTATTTTGAACCTATATGGGCAGATTGCCGGTGGGTAAGCATTTTATTGAAGCATAAATCGCATTTTCGGCCAATCGTACTGGCTTTATACGATGTGATAAATGATGGTCATGCGTTTCATCAAAGCGCTTTTTACAGGGTGTGGAAAGCGTTGTTGGAAAGTGAGAGGTATGCACTGGAAAATGCGGACGGGATTGTGTGGAGATGGTATTCAAAGGAATATTTAGAGCAAAGGAAGGGGTTTGCATATAAGGGGAAGTCTATACAGTTTCCAGATTATTGTGGAAATTACATAGATGAGACAGAACAACCGGAAAAGGAAGATAGCGAGATTTTAAAGCTGTGTTCATTGAGAGGCTCTTTTACGGATTTTGGAGAGAAGGACGGGGTGCCTGATGGATATGAAAGAGTCTCAACGCTGGAAGAGATATTAAAATTGATCGGAAATAGAAAAGATTGCATTCTGCATATGTATATGAGCAGATGCGACAACCCAAAAGACTACGAGGAATCCTTAAAGCTGGAAGAAAAATATAGTAATATTAAATTTTTTTGGAGTGTAGATCATATGGAATTGATTGAAAGGCTGCAAGAATATGATTATGGGTGCAGGTTTTATAATGAGGGAGAGCCTGTTCCGATGGATCAGGTAGTGAAATATTGTGGTACATTCTTTTTTGGAAGTGATAATGAAAACGCAGTCACCAATGCGCTTATTGATTATGTTGATGCCGCACTTCCGATCATTGTTAAATTTCCCCATAAACAGGTGGATTTTTTGGAAAAGTATGGGGTTATTGTGAAAATGCCAACAAACGAATTTGATTTTGATTTTTTAAAGGAACAAAAGAGAAAATACAAAAAAAATGCATGGGAGGCTAGAAAGCTTTTGGCAATAGATGAGCACATACAGGAATTGATTGATTTTTTTGAGGAGGTTTCTAGAAATGCCTTATTATGCAATATATGAGACAAAGAATACAGCTGCCATTCTCAATGATATGAAGCTTGATTTTGACTATGCATGGTATGAGGAAGGTAAGGCATGGTTTACAGACAAAAGAATGAATTATATATTTTGTGCAGATATTAGGAAAAAGGAAATAGATATACTTGGAAAGCTGCCGGGGAATCAATATAGAAATTACAGCAAGGTGATAAAATTTGGCAGTAAACTGATATGTCTTCCATGTGCAGAGAAAGATATTATCATTTATAATCTGGAAACAGGAAGATATACGAGAATTGCAATTAAAAACTGCGGGGAGGTATTGCGGATATATTGTTCGTATGCAGGCGTTTTTGAAGGAAAACTGTATTTTATGATAACAAACCTGAAACGGATTGCGGCACTTGATTTGGTAAAGGAAGAAATAGCATTTTTTTTTGATATCGGTTGCTGCAGTGCGGAAGATGTGATAGGTCACAAATCAGAGTTATATGGACATAAGCTCTATATTCCGATAGCAACTGAAAATAAAGTGATAGTTTATGATATCAGAAGTAAGGAATGTAAGGAAAAGTGGATTGAGGGTGACATATCCGGAATAAGCTGGATATGCCGCGATGGCGATTGTTTATGGCTGGTAGGATTTTCTTATGGGATTGTTAGATGGGATCTTCATACAGGCAAAATATCATCAGCAAAGGATTTTCCTGAGGATTTCAAAATGTATGATGTAATAAGAAGGAAAAATAAAAGAGAATTAGAATGGTATTTATATTCAGAAAAAAAGAAAATAATATCTGATGATGATAAATCTTTTTGCTGGGAATGTGTATGTAACAAAGAAAATATATGGAATATAACAAGTAGGTCGGACAGCATCATACGGGTAAATGCAAAAACAATGACTTTAGATGCCATAAAGTTGGTTGACGTAAAGGAGTTTATAGCTGAACCGTATGAATTTATCTTGTTAGGACTGGACTCGGACAATCATATTTTTGTGTTTTCGAGGCGCAGTCATGAACTATACAATATAAACTGTGAAACATTAGAATATTATACGGAAAGCTGGAATATGACTCTTGAAGCTCTTCATATCCTGGCGGAAGATTTGTTTGGGAAAATGACGAATGAGAGACGTGGTGGTTTAGAAGAATTTGTTTTTTGTTTGTCAAATAAAAATTGTGATAGAAAAGGCGATAAAGTATATTCAACGGTTGGAACGCAAATATATAAGCAGATTGTTAAAGGGAGAATGTGATGATAGAAGTTTTCGCAGACAAAGGGAAGTTTTATAATGATTGGATAGAAAACCCGTTGCCTGTAATCTTGTTTGGAATAGGAGAAGAAGGGAAAATATGGTTGAACAAACTCATATTGTTAGATATTCAAATCGATGCAGTCATTGATAGTTATTTTAAAGGCAATTATAAACAATATGAAGTCAAAGAATCAATATCAAATGATTCAAGATTTAAGAGCACAGGAAATTACGGGAAGTGTCTATATTGAGAAATCATTTAAAGAATATGATTTTCATGTGCCAGAAGGAGATTTCACAGAAAGCATCCCATGGTTTTATAGAAGCGTATATCAATCAAATGTAGGCAAGAAAGAAATTAAGGAGTGGAATCCTGAAGTACCATTATTGCTTTCACCAACAGGTTATTTCTATAAAGCAAATTATGCATCAATGGATGTTAATACTACGAATAAATGCAGAAAAACGGTTGGGATACCTGATAATTTCCAAAATTCGATATATATGTTTGGGGATTCAAGGGTCTATGGCATATATTTAAAGGATGAAGATACCATACCAAGTAAATTACAGCAATTAATTAATTCAATAAGTAAAAAATTCAAGGTTTTTAATTGTAGTGTCAATGGCAGTAATCTTAATAATATTTGGCTTTGGTTGCAGGATATTTCGTTGGATTCGAGTGATGTTGTGATTATTTCTTGTTTGGGTTTAACGGTAAGAAAAAATGATTGGGCTTTTGATGAAAGTGGTATTTTGGACGGAACCCTTTTATGTATGGAGTATTTGAAAAAAATAAAGAAGAAATGTGAACGCTGTAAAGCGGAACTGTATGTTGTTATTCTAGGGACATGTAGTGATGTAATACAGAAAAGGCTTTCGGAAGTATATATAGTGGAAGCTGGTCGAAGAGCACCTTTTTGGAACAATGAAGAATGCCAGCTTCCAATCAAATTAGATTATTTAAAAACAATGTGTGATTTTGAAAATATAAATATCCTTGATTATAGAGATATGGTTAATAGACCCCATAATTATGGTGATATTTTTATTGATGGGTGGCATTTTGGTCCAAACGGAACTGCTATGGTAGCAAAGGCTTTAGTTAAAGATGTAATTAATGAGAATCATAAAAGAGGCAGTAATGAGCTTTGGTTAAAGTATTTGTGTGAGGCGGATAAAATAAATAGATGGCGAGTGTTTCCTTTTACTGAAAGCAAAGAATATAAAGATTATTTAAACGAATTAAAATGTAATAAAGTTATTGGAAATAAAATTGTTGGCGCTATAGTAATGAATGCAAATCCATTTACTAATGGGCATGAGTATTTAATTAAAACTGCAGCAAAACAGGTTGACTGGTTATATGTTTTGGTAGTGGAAGAGGATAAATCAGAATTTTCTTTTTCGGATAGATTAGAAATGGTATGCCGTGGTGTAGAAAATATAAAAAATGTTTCGGTTTTACGAAGTGGGGAATTTGTTATATCTGCATTTACATTTCCAGATTATTTTCAAGATACAAAAACGGGGGGGTATAAAGACCTTAATATTTTTGCGCATTTAATTGCGCCGGTACTTGATATTAGAATTCGTTTTATTGGGACAGAACCATTTACTGAGGTTACATGTGCTTATAATAAACTTATGAAAGAAATGTTGCCGGAATATGGAATAAAATGCATTGAGATTGAACAATGTAGTGATAGTGAAAGGCATATAATAAGTGCAACAGAGGTTAGAAGAAATTTGTTATGTAAAAATTTTGATTCTGTAAGAGGTTTGGTTCCCAAGACAACTTATGATTACTTAATGGAAAAAGCGAGTAAAGAAACGGAGCGTTGTATATGAAGAAATATATAGTTACATTAAATGATTTATCAGACTGCTTAAATGAAAATAAGTGCATTGTTATCTATGGTGCAGGTGTATGGGGGCAGTTGCTTATTGATTATATTTTTTCTGTTGGAAAACAGGGTGTAGTAAAAGGGATAGCGGTTACTGATAAAACAGGAAATATTTCAGAATATAGGGGGATTAAAGTTTACGAGGCTTCAAAACTTTTTCGACAGGAGAATTGTTTTATTTTAGTAGCGGTATCGGATTGTTATCTGGAGGACGTAAGAAAGATAGTGGAATGCCATCGTGGTCTGGGTCAGTACTCTTGTATTACAGGGAATTTGATTAATAGTATGCAAGATCAGAGAAAAAGAGTGGAATGGAATGGTAAAATAGACTTTCTGGTGCCGGGATTCGGTAAGTGCGGTACGACATCCTTATACCGTGTACTAAGGCGGTTCAATGACATATTTTTGTCAAGCAAAAAAGAAAGCCTTTATTTTAATTGGTGCAATACCGTGGAGGAACCTTTTAAGGTTTTAGGGGATGTATATTTTAATGATATAAGAGAAGGACAGCTTGTTGGAATGGTGGAGACCAACTTTGTCGAAAGACCACAACAGATATACAGTATTTTTGGTGATAATATAAGGTTGATTTTCCTGCTCAGAAATCCTGTACATGCTTCATTTTCGGAATTTATGATGATGTGCCGAGGTGTTGGGTTCTTAGAAATGGAAAAGGCATATCAAAAATATGGCGGTACATTTTCCGTTGGGATGTTTGATGAATATTTCAAGATATTGGATCACAATAATATGCTCAATTGTGCGAGTTTGATCAGCGAGTTTATGAATTATTATCCAAAAGAACAAATAAAGATCGTATTTTTAGAAGAATTATTGAGAGATACGAGAGAGGAGATGAATGATATTCTGAAATTTATTGGAAGTGCAGGTAAATATGATTCAGACGAATTGCCGCATATAAATAAAGGAAGTTATGTAATGGCAGATATTGAAGGTTACAGATCTTCATGCCGGAGGAATGCTTTACATGTAAAACTAGGTAGGATGGCGAATAATGACAGGCATTTTGATGAGACATATGAAGCTTATGAACGTTTATGCATGGAGGAGAAGAGTGCCCCCAAATTATATAATATAAAAATTTTGCCAGAGCAAAAGAAAAAGGCAGAGGACTATTATTATAACAGTGTAAGGGATTTAGAAAAGCTATTGAATAAAGATTTGTCAAAGCTGTGGTTTTAGGCAAAGTGTAGCGTTGATCGTATGATAGAGGGAGAATGATATGTGTAGCAAAAAAGGGATTTCAATAATAATGCCTGTATATAATGCTGGCAATTATTTGGCAGAATCGCTTGAATCGTTGAGAAATCAAACATTTCGTGATTTCGAGATAATATGCGTAGATGATGCATCTAGTGATCCGAAAACGATTCAAATTTTAAAAGAATATCAAGAAAAAGAGAGCCGTTTATCCGTTATATATCTTTCAACTAATGCAGGTGCGGGTGAAGCAAGAAATATTGGATTTTTGAGAGCTGCCAAGGAATATACTATTTTTCTGGACGCTGATGATATCTATTGCGAGGATATGTTGTTAAAGATGTATAATAAAATGGTAGAAGAAAAGGCAGATGTTTGCCATTGCGGTTACTGGATTTTGGATGACAATGATGATGAGCAAATCTATCGTTTAGAAAGAAAGATATTTTTGTATGATGAGGAAGAGGATTTTTTTAAAAGGATAATTTATAATCCTTGGACAAAATTATGTAAAACAGATTTTTTGAGGAACAATAATATTTATTTTCAGTCTCTTCCTAGCTGTAATGATGTGTTTTACGGTTGCATGGTTTATCTGAAAGGTAAAAATTGCTGTATATGCGAAGAGCCGTTTGTGGCATATAGAATACATACGAAAGATCAAATATCTTCCAGACGAGATAATCTGGATTATTTCAAAGCGATGCAATTGGTTTTGCAATCTATAGAAGATGAAGAACGATCAGCGGAATATATAAAACAGATTATGGTGATTTTATTAGTGCGTAGCTTGCAGTACATAAGAGGAGAAACGGATGCATCAAAGAGAAAACAGTATTATGAGTTTATAAAAAGAATCACATGTAACTATAAAGATTTGCAGTTTCAAGAAGAACGTTATAATTACTACTACTCTTATTTTTCGCAGGATGGACATGAAGAAGATAGTATTTCTGAAATCTTTGATTTCTATACACAACTAAATGTAAATATTTCAAAAATTGAAAATTTAAGGAAGTATCAAAGGATTGTATTATATGGAAATGGTAAAAGAGGAGAGGCCTTTCAAAAACTTTGCAAGAGGGAAAGATATAATTTGATTGGAGTTGCAGATTCTGCAAATGTTCATATAGGAAATGAGACATATTATGGGTATCCGATCGTTCATACAAGTGAGGTTAAGCGGTTAGCAGATGTGATAGTTGCATGCAATACCGAGGTTTTTAATTATATCAATGGACAATATGATCTTCCAATTATAAATTTGCAAATGTTCTGCAAATTTTAGCAATGAAAAGAGTTCTATTATAAGAGGAATAAATTTGATTAAGAATCGGGGAGGATGCTAATGCTGGAGGTCGAAGAGAACTTAAGGGAAAAAGGAGTTCGGGTAAAGGTTTCAGTTATAATTCCTGTTTACAATGTTGGAAATTATTTAGACAGGTGTCTTAAGTCCGTATTGGAGCAAACAGAAAAAAATATCGAGATCCTTTGTATAGATGATTGCTCGACAGATAATTCTTTAAGTATTTTAGAGAATTATGCAAAAACGGATGGACGACTTCATATATTTAAAAATCAACATAATCTTGGACAGGCATATAGCAGAAATATTGGGTTAGACTCTGCAAAGGGTGAGTTTATAACTTTTGTTGATTCAGATGACTATATAGATAATAGAGCTATAGAGGAAATGTATGATATTGCGATAAAACGAAAATTGGATTTGCTGTTTTGTGATGCGAAAATTATTCAGGAATATAAGGAAACGCAGACGACGCCTTTAAGGAGATTCCGTAAAGCGGTATATACAGATGAGGCAGGAGCAGTATTGTTTCACCATATGGTACAACATCAGGATATGTTTGGGAGTGTTTGGGGAGTACTTTATAGAACTGCTTTTTTAAAAGAAAATGAACTAAGATTTATAAAAGGAATTTTGCATGAGGATGTGCCATTTATATTCAAAGCAACTATTTTAAGCAGAAAAGCAGGCTGTGTGAATAATATATATTACTATTATGTTGAGAGAAATAATTCAACAATGCGGAGTGATAATATTGAACAAAGACTGGAAGGGCTGTTGATTGCATATTTCGATATGTTGGCTTTTTGGAGAGAACATGGGGATTATTCAGATGAAACCAATCAAGGTATTCATGATTATATAGAAAATTATCATAGATTCATGATTAGTCTTTATCATCAAACAGGCAGGGAAAAAATAAAGAATCCAATGGTAAGATATGTGCTTCAAACAGGGTTGCTTGAAAAATCTGAGACTGGGATAGAAATATCGGATAAAGAATTAGCGGTTCTGCGTGGACATCGGAACGGTATTGTAATTTATGGAGCTGGTAAAATTGCAAGAAAAGTGTTTGAGTGGTTAAATAAAAACAACATTAAGGTGGATGCATTTGTAGTGACAGATCTGAAAAACAATGATATAGAAATAAACAAAATACCAGTTATAGATAAAGATGATTTATTAAAATTTTGGGAAAATGCACTTATTGTTATGGGAGTTTCCGAGCAGAACAGGGATGAGATTTATAAAGAACTGATATTAGAGATAGATAAAAAAAGGATTGTGGATATTAAACGATAGAAGGATAGAATATATGAGAAAAATAGTATCTGTTATTCCAATAAAATTGAAAAACGAAAGACTGCCAGATAAAAATATAAAACTTTTGGGGAATAAATCACTATTGTTTTATATTCAGGAAGCATTGTTGCAAGTGCCTGAAATTGATGAGAGATATGTGTATTGCAGTGACGATGCAGTATGTCCCTATCTCGAAAAGGGGGTTTCATATTTACATCGACCAGCTTTTTTGGATGATAATATGGCTAATTTTACACAGATATTTGAAGAATTTAGCAAAGTAGTTGAGGCAGATATTTATGTGTATGCACATGCTACTGCCCCATTTTTACGAAGTGAAACGATTGCTGAATGTATCGAAAAGGTATTGAATGATAGTTATGATTCAGCGTTTACAGCAGTCAGAATACAGGATTTTCTTTGGAAAGACGGACAGGCATGGAATTTTGACGCTTCAAATATCCCAAGAAGCCAGGATTTAGATGTCATTTATCGGGAAACAAGTGGTGTGTATGTATTTAGAAAAGAGGTTTTTGAGCAATATAAAAGGCGTGTAGGGATTAGGCCATACATAAAAGAGGTAGATTATCGTGAGGCAGTAGATATTAATGCGCCGGAAGATTTTGAATTGGCAACAAGATTGTTATAAAGGAATCTGACAGAGGAAAGAAATATGAATTTTAGAGATAAATATCTAGCAAAGGAAAGGGAAACAAATAATATTACAGTGATGCCACCATTTCCTAAAATTATAAAGGTGGATATATGTAATACATGTAATTATGCATGCATTTTTTGTCCACAGGCAAAGTATATAGGAAAGAGAGGAAATATAGACGATGAATTATGTGTGAAAATCATAAAGGATGCATATCGTGAAGGTTCCAGGGAAATAAGCCTTTCTGGGACAGGAGAGCCGTTGCTGAACCGTAAACTGGAAAAATATATCAGGTTGGCAAAGAAAATAGGTTACAAGTATATTTTCATTAATACAAACGGTTATTTGATGGATAAAAAACGTGCGGAAGCAATTTTACTGTCAGGGGTGGACAGTATTAAGTTTTCAATTAATGCAGGGAGTGCGGAAAGTTATAAACTTGTTCATGGCATAGATGGTTATGTCAGGGTTATCGAAAATTTGAAACAGTTGTCAGAAATAAGAAATAAGAAAGGACTAAAATGCAAGCTTTATGTTTCCTATATTGCGATTAAACCTACGCTGCAGGAAGCAAAAACATTAAGGAAAGAAATTGCAGGATATATAGATGATTTTGTAGTAATGAATGCAAACAGCAGAGGCGGAAGTATCAGTGAAATTGAGGAAAAGCTGTTTGCTGGAAATGATGAGTATGCGTATACATATCCTTGTTCTCAGCTATTTAATAATATATACATTACTGCTGAAGGATATGTTTATATCTGTTGTCAGGATTTTGAGAATTTAACAGTAGTAGCAGATTTGAAAGAAATGAACATTAGAGATGCTTGGAACAGTGCAGAATTTGTTTCTTTTCGTCAAAAGTATTTGGCAGGTGATTTGAAAGGTACACTATGTATGAACTGTCTATATGGAAAGAATGAAGAGGTTATTCCGCTGAATAAAGAAAAAGCATATTTTAAGGTGGATTCTCAAAGAGAAGCGGATTTGAAAAAACGAATTGACATGTTGGCGGCTAAAGTATGAATAATATTAAAAAAATATGTTTGAGGTGACATGGAAGAAAATGGATAAATATAATTTGCTGGATTGTACATTGCGGGACGGTGGGTACATTAATAATTGGAATTATGATGATGAAGCCATTTCAGATATTGTACATAATTTGATATTGGCAGGACTGGATTTTGTAGAAGTGGGGTATCTAAATGCAGGAGGAAAGATAAAAGACTCTACCCAGTTTAATTCTATCGAAAGAATACAAGAATATATTCCGACAGACAGAAAGAAGAGTATTCTTTTGGCAATGGCGGACGTCAGACAGTTTGGTGTTAATGATATAACTGAATATTCTGGGAAATCCATAGACGGCATACGGATTGTATTTTATAAATATCAGATAAATGAGGCGATGGAGCTGGCGAAAGCAGTACAAACCAACGGCTATAAGCTTTTCATGCAGCCTATGGTAACAATAGATTATACAGTGGACGAATATGCAGATCTTGTGCAGAATATAGCAAAATTAAAACCATACGCGGTGTCAATTGTCGACAGTTTCGGATATATGCTTAAGGAGGATTTTAGAAAATATTTCAGGATATTGGATAATTTGTTGGATAAAGATGCAGTTGTGGGATTTCATTCCCATAATAATATGAATTTGGCATTTATCACGGCGCAGGACATCCTTGAATACAACTCAATGCGAAGAATAGTCATTGATTCGTCTTTGTATGGAATCGGCAGGGGAGCAGGGAATTTAAATACAGAATTGATTGCCAATTATTATAATATGACGTTGGGAAGCAAATACGATATAAAACTTATTTTGGATTTGATAGGCAGACAGATTATGCCCATATATAGCCGAAAGACATGGGGCTATTCTCCCTATTTATTTATAACAGGATTATATCATTATCATCCCAATTATGCCTGTTATCTGCTGGAAGAACATCCGGAAATCACAGTGGCGCAGTTTGCCGAGTTTATGGAAACCGTACCAGAAGAAATGAAGACAAGATGTAAAAAACAGTATGTATTGCAGGAATGGGATAGATTTATGCAAGACAGGTAAGGAATCAAAGGATTTTTATTGGGAAGGAAAAACGGGTTATGAAAAGAGTAATCATTTGGGGAGCGGGAGGAACCGGAAAAAATATTTTGTCTCAAGTACAAGAGAAGTATAAGGTTTTATGTTTTGTAGATGAAGATTCAAGAAAATGGGGTACATATATAAAGGAATATGATATCTATGAACCTGCTAAAGCGATTGCCAGTATGAAATATGATTTTGTCATTATAGCATCTGCGCCGGGATTAGATTTTGTTACAGACAGGCTGTTAAGTATGGGTGTTTCGGAAGAAAAAATTATATCAACATATGTTTTACAGCCGCTTGAGAGCAGAAGACAGTTTGTAAGAAATCTTGCTGCTGTCTTCGAGGAAGAGAATATGGAAGGCGCTTGTGCTGAAGCAGGGGTATTTGAAGGGGATTTTGCCAAGTATATTAATCTGTATTTTCCGAAACGGAAATTATATTTGTTTGATACATTTGAAGGATTCTGCGAATGCGATATTCTAATAGAGGAAAAGCTCGGGGTATCCAAAGCACAAACCAGTGACTATAATTTTACGTCAGTAGAAATGGTGAAAAGTAAGATGCCATATGTGAATCAAGTTGAGATAATAAAAGGTTATTTTCCCGAATCAGCTTTGAATATATCTCAGAAGTTCTGTTTTGTCAATTTAGATTTGGATTTATATCAGCCAACATTAAAGGGGCTTAAGTGGTTGAGAGATAAAATAGTTCAAGGCGGCGTTATATTAGTGCATGACTATTATTCGGAAATATTTAAAGGACCAAGGATGGCTGTAGATGAATTTGTAAAAGAAAACAGCGGATTAAAAAAATTGCCAATCGGGGATGGCATCAGTATTATGCTTTACGGCTTTTAGATAATATGATTCTATTTATAAAGAATGTGAAGGTATAGGTATGGTTAGGGATATAGGATTAATAAGGTAAAGTGCAGCATAAATAGATTAATAAAGGGTATGGTGGAAGGCAAGTATGTTTAATTATATGAATGGCATTAATTATGACAATTATACGCAGTTTGTTCATGATGTGGATATATGTAGAAGAGATATGCTGTATGTTTTTCTAAATGACATGTTTCCACATGCCGGATTCGCACATAAAACACATTTTTCCAAATGGTCAAATTACAAGTTTTTGAATGGCAGTGTACTTAATATAGCAGATCCCATGTGTCAGATATATGAAGGTTTAAGATTAGGATGGTATTATGGAAATATGGATTTTAGTTTGCGGATATATGTTTCTGAGATTGTAAAATTAGTAGCAGAGAAAATGGAGGTATCAAATGATCATATAATATTTTATGGTTCATCAGATGGGAGCGCTGCCGTAATAGAATGTGCCAGTCATATTGAATATACAAAGGCAGTTTCAATCAATCCCCAAATAGCGTTATTCAAGCATTTTTATGCACATGATTTTGAAAGAATCACATATAATAATCTTTTGCCAGAGGATAGCAGATGGCATAGAAATAACTGCACATATGCTACAGGATAATTATTGTTTAGCTTTTGCCATTCAAATGCTAATAGAGAATATAGACAGCCAGGAATTTATGGAACATAAGGATGATTCTTTTTACAGGTACATTACTGAATGGTGGTATGCATGGTGGAAAAGGGAACAAAGATGGAGAAGAAAACAACTTAATTTGAATTATTTAGTAAAATGTGCAAAAACATTAAAGAAAACAGTATTATTTAGAACGGGTGACGAAGCACAAAAATTATGCAAAGAATTGTTGGATATTAATGGTGAAAATTATTATCCCATAGAAGCAGTATTTGATAATGATAGAAATAAGGCGAGAACTGTTTTTAATGGTATTAAAATTACGCATCCTGATGACATAAATAATTGGTTTGATTATTTTATTATTATTTTAACCATTAAATTTGTAAAAGAAATACAGCAGCAGAATTATGGTATAATATATGGAGAAAAATTTATTATTTGTACAGATTTGTATAGCTAATGGGAGAGGTGGATTATGGAATCATTTGTAATATATGGAGCGGGCAATAAAGGAAAATGGTGTCTTGATTTATTAAGATGGCGAAAGTTGGATGGGAGAGTATTTGCATTTTGCGATAGAAGGTATGCTGAACTGAGTAATATTGATGGAAAAATGGTTTTATCATATGAAGAAGCAAAAAAAGTTAATATGCCATTTCTGATAGCCATTGCCGATCAGGATACTGCAGATGAAATACTGCAGATGGTGCAGAATGATGGGCAAAGGGGCTATGTATATGATGATTTCCATAAAATTCTGAAAGAGGACCAGGCAGTCTTTTTAAGGGAATGGTGCGCATATCATCATGCAAAACATAACGAAAAATGGTTTTTGGATGCTGAAAATGAAAGTGAGGTTGCTATCTTTTGGGATAAGGATTCTGTTTTCAGCCAGTTATTCAGGAAACTAGATTTAACGAATGTAATCGAACTTGCATGCGGACATGGGAGACACGTCCCGTATTATATGGACATGGCGGGCATGGTTACACTGGTAGATATTTTGGAAGAAAGTATGATAATTTGCAGGGAGCGATTTAAGGACATCCATAACATAAAATACTATAAGAATAATGGTTATAATCTGGAAGAACTTCCGGCAAATTGTTATACGGCATTATTTACATATGATTCCATGGTGCACTTTGAAATGATGGATGTGTATGAATATTTAAAAGACATTTATCGTGTGCTCATTGATGGAGGAAGGGCGTTATGTCATCATTCAAATTACAGTGACGATTATAAAGCGGACTTTGCACATGCACCGCATGCAAGGTGTTTTATGAATAAAAAAATTTTTGCGTATATGGTGCATAGAGCAGGATTTAAGATTTTGGAACAGAGAGTGATAGATTGGCACGGTACAAAAAATCTTGACTGCATTACATTGATAGAAAAGTAAGAAAGCGGTGCTACCGGAGAAAAGGTATTGCGGATTGAGCAATGGAGATATGTTTTGGATTCAGGGGGGATAAATTATGTATGAAAAACTGATATGGTTTATATGGCTAAAGTATGTAATTAAAAGTTTTTTTAAAGGAGAACTGAAGGAAAGATTAGTGTTACAGCCAGCTAATGGAAAATCACTTAGTATCGTTGTAAACGGTCCATCGTTGAACAGGACAATAGAGTATCTGAAACCGGGCGAAACAGATGTAATGATGGTCAATAATGCGCCTCTGACCCCATTATATAAAGAACTGTGTCCCAGATATGTCTGCTTTTCAGATTCCGAATTTTTAGAGGAAAATAAAAGAAATTTTTCGATAAGAACTGAATTAATAAAAACTGCTGATAAAGTTACGATATTTTTGCCAAGTTACTTTACCAAACAGACTTTTCTTCCGGCAGATAAGTTAAATATCAAATATGTTTTTTCACTATTTGGAACTGCAACAAGGTATAATTTCTATTCATATAAATTATTGGAAAAGAATTTTTTGGCACCGGCATATAATAACGTTGTCATTATGTGTTTATATGTTGGGATTCAATTAGGTTATAAAAAAATATATTTATATGGCGCGGATGAGAATACTCTAAAACAGGTAACTGTTGACCAGAGAAACAGGGTTATGAGAGAGAATATCCATTATTATGGAAGTGAAATGATGTGCGAGAATAAAAAACATGGCGCTGATATGGAGATTATGACATATATGATGTATAGAATTTTTAATGGATTAAAAAGATTAAAGAAATATGCTGCAAAGGAAAATGTGAGAGTAATAAATATGTCGGATGATTCCTGGGTTGACTGCTTTCCGCGTTATGTGAAAGAAAAGAAAGATTGATATTGTATGGCAGGCGAATATTGGGAGGTTAACTGTAAGTGAAAGAAAAGGTTATTGTTTACGGTTTGGGAACGTGCTGGGAGGATTATTATAAAAGAATTATAAATGATTATGATGTTGTGTATTGTTCTGACAGAAACCCGGATAAAATGGGCAGCACAAAAGGATTTGCTTTTGTCGCGCCCCAAAGGATAAGCACTTGTGAGTATGATAAACTGATTATTTGTAATTACAGATATGGTATACGGGAAGAACTTTTGCTAGATTTTGAAATTCCAATACCTAAAATATTTTATTGCACGGAGATATATGGAAACTTAGTAACGTGTCCGGAAGAAGAGGAGGTAAAAGGCGCGGAAAGTCTCACGATTATTATTCCCACATACAATAGAAAGCAAAGATTGGCAAGAACATTGGATTTGCTGCAAATGCAAACAAACCAAAATTTTAACATTATAATTATGGATGATAAATCAAATTATGATGTATCAGAGGTTTTTCGTAAGCGAAGCAGTGATTTTGTTGAAAGAATTACATACATCTGCAACGCGGGAAATATTGGTATAGGGGGAAATACTGCGTTAGCTTTTATGCAGGTGGACGAAGGATGGATCTGGACATTATCAGATGATGATATTCCATCCGTATATGCTGTAGAGATAATCTATCAGGAAATCGCGAAGAATGATTCAGATATTATTCATTTCACAATCAATGATTATGCTTCCTATATGCCGAAGCGAGATGGTATAGATTTTTGTAATCTAAAAGATATGCTTTATTTTTATAAAAAGGTAATTGAGGATGGCAAGAT